>DEAY01000312.1 GCA_002348345.1 Verrucomicrobia bacterium UBA2970 | reverse complement strand
CGAAGGGAACGCTTCTGGCGATTTGTGAGGGACGAAAGACAGGGAGCGCCGATCACGGACAGGTGGACCTCGTCCTAAAACGGAGCCGAGACCATGGAGTCAATTGGGGGCCGATGTCGCGAATCTGGGGCCATGAGGGAAGCGAAGCAGTCACGATCGGTAACCCCTGTGCCGTCGTGGACCGTGAAAATGACCGAATCTGGCTGGCCATGTGCCGCGATCAGTTCGACGTCCTGATCACCTCATCCGATGACGATGGCTTGAGCTGGTCCCCCCCCAGGACCATCACCGCCTCCATCAAGAACCCCGCCTGGGATTGGCCCGAATCGATCCACACCCCATTCGGAAAAAGCGTCATCTGGACCGGTCCCGGCACCGGAATTCAGCTTCAACAGGAACCCTTTGAGGGGCGACTAATCATCCCCTGCCACATGCGCCCAAGAGACCGCCCGGTCGGAGAAAACCGGATGTGGATCTTCTATAGCGATGATCACGGGACCACCTGGAATCACTCCGACAACAGCGCCCTCGGAAACGAATCTCAAGTCGTCGAACTGCCCAGTGGCAGGCTCCTGTTGAACGGTCGCAATCAAAACATGAAGGGCGGTCGCCCCGTTCACCGCTTGATCGCCTACAGCTCCGATGGCGGGATCACCTGGAGTGAATCCGTTCGAGATGACGAACTTCTCGAACCGGTTTGCCAAGCAAGCCTGATCTCGTTGCCAAACCCGGATCAGCATCCCAGAATCCTTTTCGCCAATCCCGCGGATCAGGAAGACCGGGTCCGAATGACCGTTCGCTTGAGCAAGGACGGGGGACAAACCTGGCCCGTGAGCCGCGTGGTCCACCCCGAGCGTTGTGAGTATTCGTCCCTGGCCGCACTACCTGACGAAGAGATCGGCCTCCTCTTCAAGGGCGACCGCAGAATTATGTATACTCAATTCAGCCTGGCCTGGCTCAGTGGCGGGAACCACTAAACCTCATGGACACAGGCCGCGTTCCGTCCGGAAGGATCGATTGAGGTCGCCCCCCGTCCCTCCTCCCCCATCCACCAATTCATTGACCGAAATATGAGCCCCCTCCTAAACGCCTTGAATTGCCGCCGCTCCACGGATCGAAGGAGATTTGATCCGCTCGCCGTTGACCAGCCCCGGTCGGCTCCAACGGCAATCCCATCCGGGACATCCAACGCCGCTCAATCCTCGGATGAAAACCCCGACGCCTCCCCTTGGTCTGGATCTCCATGAACCCTTCAATGACATCCCCAACGTTCTGGGTTGTCTCGAGCCTTCTCTCAGCTCGGATCGCCTTGCCCCTCTGCGCCGCTGATCCTTTGACCAGCGATCTTGCCAGAGACCATCCCCGCCCCTCCTACCATCAAGTCGAGGAGATCCAAGCAATGGCCGAAGCCGTGCGAACCCGACCATTCTCGATCCATCGAGGTGCCTGGGAATGGGATCGACTGTTGACCCGTTATCTTGACGGTGGACGAACCGAGACCAATGCACTGCCCATTCTCGAGGCCTACTTTCAAAGCATTCTCGATCGCGGCGGAGCCGAGGGCCGTTACCCGACCTTCTTTTCGGGACACGGGGCCTGGGGCAGCGGTGGACGGCTTCGCATCTACCAGGAACTGGTGCGTCAAAACCGACTGACCCCGGCGCAACAGCAGCAATTCAAGAACATCATAGGCGAGGCCCTGGAACACAGCTTCGACTACCCTCGCATCGAACGGAGCGCCAACAACCGGCCCTTCGGAATGAATGGAGGCCCCGCCATCGCACTGACACTTTTTCCCGACCTTCCCCAGGCTCCGCCTCATCGACGCTGGCTCGAGGCACTCTGGCGCGAGCTCAAAGAATACGGCGACACCACCGAGGCCAATTACTTTCCCTACGGACCCATTTACCTTGACGGCCTTCTCGACATGGCCGAGGGGCTCGGCAAATTTGAAACTGAGGGAGACTTTCTCTCCTCCCACGCAAACCGCTACCTCGACTACATCCATGGTGGCGGAGTCCGGGGCAATCCCAATTCCGCCTCCTGGGTCACCAGAGACCGGAGTCGAGTTTATTCCGATCCGTGGAACAGTGCTTACTACAACGGAACGCATCCAGACGCACACGTGTGGTACCGCCTCGCCAAAAGGTTCCGCTCTCCCGAATTCCTTTGGGCCTCTGAGCAGGCCTCCCTGGGCGGGCGTCCGCCCCATCACCGGGACCTGCCGGAGGAATACCTGGAAGCCTATCGTCAACGGTATGCTTGGTTTGACTCCAAAGGAATCAACCCTCGCCCACCCAAGGGAGGGACCAAGATCGGCTACCTCAGCCCCCTCAAACACCGAGTTCCCGAGCGTCTTTTTCTTACTCCCAACCGTGAGTCCGGCCAGCCATTCGCTTCGTTTTACCTCTACGACCGCAACAACAACTACATGCACTACAACGACGATGTCATGGGGCAGCTCTACGAGTACGCCTTCGACGGATCAAAATTCCTGCACACCTCTGGCAAGTACAACAGCAACGTCATGAAAACACCCGCCTCCTATGATGCGCTGTGGGTTCAACATCCCGCCACCGACTTTGCCACCGGGCGAGCCGGCGAGATTCCCCTCGGGACATGGAAGACCGCATCAATGCCTCTGCAGGGGCTCCTCAACCATCGCCGCGGACCGGATTCTCCCCGCTGGAAATTCGACGCATCGATCGGATTGTTTCGACGACGGGACGATCCCCATCGAGGCTACGCCCATGGGAATATGGACGGCTATTGGTATCTGAACGATGACTTTCGTCTCGAATCGATGAAATGGGACATGATTGACCCCGTGCTGGAGATGGGCATTCCCCGCCTCTCGGGGCCAAAGGGCGACCTCCCTCTGTTTGATGCCTGGACGGAGGCACCGGAACAATTCACGATTACGACCCAGCCGGAAGGAGAACGACCCCAACTCGTTTGGAAAGGAGGCGATCCGCCCAACAGCGTCGTTGCCTTCATTGACGGTCCGCAAGGGCAGGCACTTCGCATCACCGGGAAGATAGGCCAGCCCTATTCCATTCGGCTTGAAGCGATCGGGCTGACATTCAATGTTTCCGAAGACTACACCCGTTTGTTACTGGACCATAACGGCCGTATCACTTCCGGTGGCGAGGGATTCGGAACACGTGGCGGGCACCAAGCCGGTTTTCTCGTCAACAAGCGAATGGCCTATCTGACCTATGCCACCTCGGGTATCGTAGGTCAGATAGGCCATTCGCTTG
>DEAY01000033.1 GCA_002348345.1 Verrucomicrobia bacterium UBA2970 | reverse complement strand
GGTGACATTGGTCGCACTGAAGACCAGAAGCCCGATGTGCGTGTCCGGCGACACTTGGTCAAGGACGGCCTTGAGCGCCTCCTTGGCGGCATTCATTTTCATGACTTCGGTGCCGCGCATCATCTGCTTCATCGAGCCGGACGCATCAAGCACGATGACGACGTGGTCGTGGAAACTTTGATCGGTGGGGATCGGTTCCTGGCCTTGGGACGAGCCCGTTGCCAGGAAGGCGCTCACCCAGACGAATAGAATGGCTTGATATCGTTTCATTCACATCCCTGGTTGTGTGGTTAAAAGTCGAAATCGCTTTCGACGGTTGCCTCGGCGGGCACCCGGATCACTCGGAACTCGACCCGCATGTTCTGTCGTGCCTCGTCCATGCTGGTGGGCTTGGCGATAAAGGGTTCCCGGATCCCCACGCCGGTCGGCTGGATTTGGCTTTGGTCGATGCCGAGTCCCTTGCCTTGAGCATATTGGACGATAGATTGAAGGACGGCCTCGGCCCGCTTTCTCGAGAGATTGAGGGCGGCTTGCATGGTTTCGCGCGGATTGAAGTCACTGACGCCGTCGAACGAACCCTCGGTGATGAGCTCGACCAGTTTCTGAGTCGCATCGAGATCCAACGCGCGTCCCTGGAGCGCGTATCGATAGTTGCCGCGGCTTCCCGATCGTTTGAGAACGCCCTTCTTCATCCCGGCCTTCACCAATTCCAGGAGGGTTTTGGTCGGATCGGCATGGCCTCGAATGGCAATGACCGCGTTTCCAAATCGTTCCGCGGTTTCCACCACCCGCTGGAATTCAGCACCGTACTGAACCGCACTGAAAGCGTTTTGATTGGGTTCGAAGTTGATCGTGAAGGAGAGAATCGTGCGCTCGTCCAGTTCGTCTCCCGAACTGAGCATTTCAATCTCGTTGCGGACGGCCTCGGCTCGGAATCGTTCCCCTCGTTGAATCTCCGTCTTGGTGAGGTAGGACTTGAATTCGCGGCTTTCGTAGTCGAGCCCTGAAGGGAAGAGACCCATTCGTTCCCTGGCGTAGCCACGACTGATGGCGAGTTCAAGCGCGGCGTTTTGGAACGCCTCAAAGCCACTCAGGTTTCCGGCTTCGGTGAAGAAGACTACATTGCCCGGGTAACCGACAAAGGTGCAGTCGGAGATCAGACCATGGGCCTCCTCCAGGACGGGGATGACTTCCTTGCCGTAGATATCCTGGGTCGTTTGGAGCAGCGATTCGAAGGCCTGGGAGCCCTGCGCCTCAAACTGCTTCTTCAAGTCGATCACTTCCTCGGTGGCCTTCAGATAACCAGCGACGAACTTGGTGACGAGCGCTTTGTTGGCATCATAGAAATCTTTGCGACAGACATAGACATCCGCGATCGAGCGAGACAGTTCCGCGGTGGAGACGAGGACCTTGGCACCTCGAACCGTTCCCTCGGCTCCCGTGCCGTGGTTCCCGATGCCTCCGCAGAGCCCCAGCATATCGGGCGTGATCGCGAAGCAGGCATCGATGGTTTGATCGGACCGAAAGAGTTCGGCCGGGGAGTCGGGGGTTCCCGTGAGATCCTTCGCCCAGCGGACGGTGATGTCATCCCAGGTCAAATTGGCCGTCTTGAGCACATCGTCGAGCATCCCGACATGGGGTCCCCCCTGTTGGAGGACCAGTGTTTTCCCTTTTAGGTCGCTGACGGTCTTGATGCGGTCGCGTGAGACCAGATGGTCTCCCGCAGACCAGGTCAACTGGAGGATCATGACCCCCTTGGTTCGAGGATCGGAACCGATCACCTCCGAGGCCATTCCCATCATGCGGAAGGTCCCCCGAAGAAACGGACTCTTGCCCGAGAGGTAGTCCTTTACTTGACCCACGAAATCATCCCCAGGGACGAGATTGAGATTGAGCCCTTGTTTCTGAAACACTGAATTGGCTTGGGTCTTCAGGCCGCCGTTCCCGTAAAATGTCGCCATGTCCCCTCCCCAGGTGATGTAGGGAACCTGGAGGGTGCCGGTCGATGAAACCGGTCGGACTGGAACGGAGCCGACCAGTTCACTGAAGCGCTGTTCGGCTTGGATTGCGGTGGCAAGCAATGCCAGGGCGGCGGTGACCAGAGGAAGCAAGGAGATTCGAGTGGATGCGAGACGGGCAATCATGGTTTCTCAATTTGATGGGGTTAGCATTGGCTCAGACGAAGAATGGAGGTCTGCCGACCTCAAATGGACCTTCGTTCAAATCCTTTCTATATTCTTTAGTAACGTAGAATATGGAAACCTTTATGGCGAGACTATTACAAGAAAGGGAGTTCTTTATAGTGTCCCGCCGGACAGGACGATTCCATGGAAAGATCGATTCTGATCAAAGAGCGGTTCCCTACTGGCCTTTGGCGGGGAGCTAAGGAGAAGAGAATGACCTCTGGCGCTAAAGGGCTATCGTTGAGGATGGCTGTTTCCAAGACCGACGCCTGTTTTCGTCCGTGCAGAATCTTGATGTGGTTGGTGTGCTAGTTAAGTGTCCGGGATACCTCTAATAAGAAGAATAGTGCCAATAATTTTACGATAATGTTTCTCGGTTTTCGAAGAAATGTCCTGTTTCAGTGGTTCCGTTACCGGTTGGAGCCCTTTGTTTTTGGGAAAGGCGTCGGATTCTGAAATCGAGTGTTCTGGGTTGGGATCAAACCTTTGGAAGGCGTCTGTGAGAGCGGTTGATTCATCAGCCCCTTGAGGCATTGAGGCATTGGGGCCTTGGGGCGCTCGGGAGGGATATCGTGGCATCGATTGAGATGGTGAAACAAAGACCATGATCCGAGTTCGTTACTCCAATCAAGGGATGGGGATCCGTGTGGCATCCACGGATTGAGTTCTTCCATCACAGCCTTTCTTTCGGCTCGGAAGGAAGAATTCGGGCGGCCTCCGAGATCGGGCGGTCGGGGTGCGGAAACGGGCCTTGGAAGCGATGGGGCGCTCTCGCTATGCTGGGGCGCGGGATGACGAAGGAAACCGAGGTTCGAATCGCGAGTTTGAGTGGTGCCCTGGCCGTTGGTCTGGGGGCATTCGGGGCTCACGGGTTGGAGGAGACGCTGACGCGACATGGGACGACCGACACCTGGGAGACGGCGGTCTTCTACCACTTTGTTCACACCTTGGTGTTGCTCTGGATTTCGGGTCGGCGGCGCTTGGCCGGGGGGCCCCGCTGGTGTTTCCTGGCGGGAATCGTCATCTTCTCAGGGACGCTCTACCTCCTTTCCCTGACGGGCGTGAAATGGTTGGGAGCGATCACCCCGATTGGAGGGACAGCGCTGATTGCGGGTTGGGTCTGGCTCTTGGTCCGGGCCCCGGATGCGTTGGACTCCGGGCCGTGAGGGTTTGCGGGAAGCGAACTCAAGGGGGGCTCGGCTTCGAGAAGCGGTTGCCATCGTTTTTTGTGATGCTGGGAGCCGAGGGGAAGGAGACTGTGTGAAGCCCGATTTGGGGATGAGGCCGGGCTCGAGAATGGTTTTGATCAATCCGGCGGGATTTGTCATGTTCCCGCTCGTTTAAGAACGTTGAGTAGAGGCAGGAGACTTTATGGAACCCACACGAACGGCATACGGAATCTGGAGTGGCGGACGATTCATGCACTTTGGGGAAGCCCTGGAGGAAGGCAAGATGGCTCGGTTGATTCAGCACGCTTATCTCAAGGGCATTCGAACCTTCATGACCGCGGACGTCTACGGCCATGGGGCGGCGGACGAGATGATCGGAGCCGCGCTGAAGGAGTATTCAAGGGACTCATATTGCCTGGTGGGGGCAGTGGGACATGATTATTATCAGGGCAAACGCGACGGAGCGAAAGGCTATCCGCGGTTTACCGATCAGCGCTTGCGCGCCCCGGGCGACTATCGGGACTACCTCCTGACTGCAACCGAGAAGGCTTTGAAGCGGTGTCAGCAGGAAAAGTTCGACCTTCTCCTGCTGCATAATCCCGACGCGACAGGGTATTCCCATGATGCGGTTTGGAAGGCAATGGAGTCCTTGCGGGAACAAGGATTGACCGACCGACTGGGAATCGCGCCGGGGCCTGCTAATGGATTCACGCTCGATTTGATCCTCAGCTTTGAGCGCTTTGGCGAGCTCATTGACTGGGCGATGATTATTCTCAACCCCCTCGAACCCTGGCCCGGAAAGCTCAGTCTCCCGGCGGCGGAAAAGTTCGATGTGAACCTGCTCACCCGAGTTGTCGATTACGGGGGACTCTTCCACGGTGATGTCATGCCGGGGCATGAGTTCGGGAATGGGGATCACCGAACCTACCGGCCGCAGGGGTGGGTGGAGGCGGGGAACGAAAAACTCGATCAAATGCGGGCCTTCGCCAACAAATACCATTTGACGCTCCTTCAACTGGCCTGCCTTTGGAATCTATCCCACGGTCCGGTGAAGTCGGTTGTCCCGACGTTGATTCAGGAAGCGGGCGACCGTGCCAAGCCGATTGACGTCAAAGCGGACGAATTGGCGGAACTGCCCGATATCGAACTGGACGTCGATGACCTGGTCGCCATCGAGGCGATTGGAAACAACAAGGGGTGTATGTCGTTGAAGGGCGGCAATCCGAATTATTCGGGGGATGCCGTTGCCGACGGATGGGAAATGAATGAGGATCTCCAGTCGGTGGCGGAGCGCTGGCGAATCCAGCCCGAGGAAGATCTGGTCTGCACCCATTCCGC
>DEAY01000050.1:9422-10500 GCA_002348345.1 Verrucomicrobia bacterium UBA2970 | reverse complement strand
GCCTTCACCCTCATTGAGCTTCTGGTGGTGATTGCGATCATCGCCATCCTCGCGGGAATGCTTCTACCCGCACTCTCCCAAGCCAAGGAAAAAGGCCAACGCATCCACTGCCTGAACAACCTCAAACAAATGGGGATCTACATGCAGCTCTACACCGAGGATAACAACGATCTTTTCCCGGGACATCGAAACAACTTTCAAAGCACCCCGAGAAGTTCTGGTACTGAGCTTGACTGGTGGGGCACCGCCATTGTACCCCCGGGAACCGGCCCCACAAACATGTTCAAGTGCAGATCCCTCAAGGGGCGACGGGCGGATCTGGGCGTGAAGTGGCAATGGAACTTCGATGCCCACAAAGTGGGCTACGGCTACAACGCCTTCTTCTTGGGAGCCTACCCCCACAACGGAGGATCGTTCACGATTAAAGGAATTAAAGTCAGCTCGACTGAGAATTTTAAGCGTTCTGCCGTCCTCAGTCCGTCAATGAATCTCGTCAATGGAGACTCGATGCCTAAACCAGGTGGCACGTGGAGCAGCAGCCTCTGGTGGCCAACATCAGGGATGGGCCGCACCGACATCCTTGAGGGAATCGACCCCAATCGGCATAATGGAGGGGGTAACGTCGGCTTCAACGATGGTCACAGTGAATTTCGAAAAGGGGAAACCATCAATCCTGACAGCGACCCTGCTCGCACCGGGACCGACGTGAACCTAGAGTTTTGGGATCCCCGCCAACGAAAAAGAGGCTTTGGCGTCCCGAACGGTGCTTAGATCAGTTTCCTCGATCAGTGAGAGCCCCTCCGCGACGAGTCGAGGAGGGGCTCCTTTTTCAAATGGTGTCTCCTCAGTCACCACCGGGCAGCGCTCTGTTGTGCCGAAACCCCTCTCCAACCCGCCCGCTGTAAGGAACAAATAATCGGGAAGCAGAATTGACCAATGCATCATTATCGCCTTTGATATTCGCCATAGCCAGCGAAACGAACGTCGAAATTATGAAGAATCATTTAACATCAAGCATGAGACCATGCGCTCGAAGAGCATTCACGCTCATCGAATTGCTGGTGGTCATCGCCATCAT
>DEAY01000050.1:0-9112 GCA_002348345.1 Verrucomicrobia bacterium UBA2970 | reverse complement strand
GCTGGTGGTCATCGCCATCATTGCGATCCTCGCCGGGATGTTGCTCCCTGCCTTGTCAAAAGCGAAAGATAAGGCACAGAACACCATCGACTTCAACAACACCAAACAAATCATGCTCGCGACCCTGATTTTCGCAGGGGATAATGAAGAGTATATGCCCACGCCTGCTTGGGGTACCGGCAACGATAGCTGGGCCTACAGCTCGCTGATGGGGGATGGCCGGGCCTCCCCAACCTCGATGAGCAACCTGGAAAACCAACTCGAGAGACAGAGAGAAGCGTTTCGATTGGGACAGTTGGGCAACATTCTGAGCACGGAAAAGGTCATGATTTGCCCCAAGGACCATACCGAATCGAGGGGATCCAAGCGGAACAAATACCTCCAGCGCAATGTCAAGATCACCAGTTACACCTGGAACGGGTTTGTCGGTGGACATGGCAGCCGCAGCGGTGGCAGTGCCCCAGGAGGCCCTTTCAAAACCTACAAGACCACCGACCTCTTGCCTTCCAATTTGATCATGTGGGAGACGGATGAAAACACGCCCTTCCTGTTCAATGATGCTGGTAATCGACCGGACGAGGGAATCTCCCAGCGTCATGCCTCCACGATGCCGAAGGATAGCTACACCGATGTGGGCGGACGTTCCGCCGTGGGAGCCATCGGGGGACACGCCGTTAACATGACCTTCCGTGAATTCTACCTCATGGTCGGAAAAGGGCGGCGCGGCGAACTCAAGCCGGCCAACAGTTTTCCTTCCGAACCGGCCGTTATGCCCAACGATCTCTACTGGATGCCAGGCAGCAATCGAGGCGGCTGGTAAAGGCCCAATCCATCTTCAAGCCAAGGCATGAGCAATCGCTCATGCCTTTTTTTTGGTGGGGTGGAGTATTGGAGACGCAGTGGACTGTTGGCTTCGGGCTTCCAGTGATCCGAACAAATCGCCTCTCCGCGAGAACACCCTGTTGTCACGTTTCCCGTCATCGACCTTGATGCTTGCGAATAATCCACGTCGCGCGATCTGGAAACGATCCGGCAAAACAGCCCCGGCAACGATGACTGAATCCAATCCAGTATCCCCTTTTGAATCATCAACCGGGATTGCTCGGCTCTGGCCACAAACAAGCGGTCACAGATTCCGCCTTCAACACACCCTCACCCGAAGCAAGCTCCAATGCAGATCAATCCAATGTTGCACCCTCGCCCAGGCTTCCCCAGACTTCCCTGGTGCTCCAGAACTCCCCAACCCAACGCCAGATCCCCGAGAGCAAGGGACACCCCCTGACCCCCATCACGGCTTGGGAACCGATCACGGGCAACCCTGACCCGACCCTCAAGGAACCATTGGGACCCATGGGACCTCCATCGTTGTCCGGTTTCGAACAATCGGGCCGATAAGATGAGCGTGGAACGAGTCACGACCCAGGAGCATCGCACCTCACTCGAGGGGTGGCGAAAGGGATTTTGGAGCTTATTTGCCACCCAGTTTCAAGGTGCCTTCAGCGACAATGTCTTTAAATTCGTCGTGATGTTCTTGGTTTTCCGGGGACTTTCCAAGGAACAACAGGACGAATTGGCGCCGCTCATTGGTGCGGTCTTTGCCCTCCCCTTCATCCTCTTCTCTATGCTGGGGGGCACCCTCGCAAATCGCTACAGCAAACGAACGATCGTGATCGGCACGAAGATCGCCGAAATCATCATCATGTCAGTCGCCTTGACGGGGCTTCTCTTTCAACAAACAGAGCTTCTCATCGCCGTGGTCTTCTTGATGAGCACCCAGAGTGCATTTTTCGGACCTTCCAAATTTGGCCTCCTTCCCGAGATGCTGCCCCCCTCTCGCCTCTCTTGGGGCAACGGCTACATCGCCTTTGGAACCTTCATCGCCATCATTGCCGGCACCGCGATCGCGGGACAACTCACCGATCGTTTCAGCCAACTCCTGTGGCTGCCCGGACTTTTTCTCGTGGGGCTCGCCATCGTCGGTCTCCTCTGCAGTCTTGGCATTCAAAGAATTCCGGCCGCGGATCCACAAGCCGTTCTCAGAATCAATTTTCTCCCCCACTTCATCCAGCAATTCCGTGCCATTCGGCGGGACCGCCCGCTTTTCCTTGCCATCATTGGGACCACTTATTTTTGGTTCCTGGGCGCGGGGCTTCAATTGGCATTGCTCTTCTACGGCAAGACGGAATTGAATCTTTCCGACAGTCAGGTCGGGTATCTGATGGCCGCATTGGCCATCGGCATCGGCACCGGCTCCTGTCTGGCCGGTTACCTCTCCAAAGGGAAGATCGAGTACGGGCTCGTACCGCTCGGTGCGCTTGGAATGACCCTCGCCTGCCTGACCCTCGCCCGCCCCGAGGCAACGTTCCCGTCGATTCTTTTTTGCCTGATGGCACTGGGCCTCTCCGGGGGCTTGTTTGAAGTGCCTCTGGCGGCCCTGGTCCAACAGCGGCCCGCCCCTAAAGAAAAAGCCTCTGTGATTGCTTTCAATGCGGTGACCTCATTCACCGGCATCCTCTCGGCGTCGATCGTCTATTATATCTGCTCGAACCTGTTGGGGATGACGGACCCCCAGATCTTCATTGCTGCCGGGACCACCACGTTTGTCGGAAGCCTCTATGCCTTTTATCTCCTCCCTGATTCGTTGCTCCGGTTTCTTCTTCTTTGGCTCACCTGCACGATTTATCGCATCAAAGCGGTGGGCCGGGAGAACATTCCGTCCCGTGGAGGCGCCTTGCTTGTCTCCAATCACCTTTCGTTCGTGGATGCGCTCTTGCTCCAGGCCTCCATGGATCGCCCCATCCGGTTTATCATGTACCAGGGCCTCTACGACAAATGGTGGCTCAAGCCCTTCGTTCGCCTTTTCAAAGTGATCCCCATCGCATCACAATCTCGTCCGAAGGAACTCCTGAAATCATTGAAAACCGCCTCTCAGGCGATTCGAGAAGGCGAGCTGGTTTGTATCTTCGCCGAAGGCCAGATCACCCGCACGGGACAACTCCTTCCCTTCAAAAGGGGCATCGACCGCATCATGAAGGATGCCGACGCCCCGATCGTCCCCGTCAACCTCGACGGGCTATGGGGAAGCATCTTCAGTTTCGAAAGGGACCGATTCATCTGGAAAATGCCGCATCGGATTCCCTACCCCGTCACGGTCAGTTGCGGACGACCAATGCCGCCCTCCTCCTCCCCGAAAGAAGTTCGTCAAGCGGTTCAAGAGCTCAACACCGAAGCCTGGGGATGGCGCAAGGATCGGATGAAGACCATTCCCGCCGCCTTTCTCCGTTCGGCTCGGTGGCATCCCTTTCGACACTTCATGGCGGATCAAAACAGCGAGGGAATCACCCTCTTCTCGGCCTTGACCAAATGCCTTTTTCTTTGCCGACGTCTCCGCCCCCACTGGGAAAGCCAAGACCGGGTGGGAATTCTTCTCCCCCCTTCGATCGCTGGAGTCCTGGTCAATTTCTCGGCCTGGTTTCTTGGGAAAACCCCGGTCAACCTGAACTACACCTTGTCGGTCGATGCCCTCGAGTCATGCATCCGCCAATGCGACATCAGGAACGTCATCACCTCCCAAGCATTCATTGAACACCTGAAGCTCGATCTCAAGACCCCCCTCCTGCACCTTGAAGAAGTGGCGAAGGAACCCAAAACAGCCGAAAAGCTTCGATCCCTTTGCCTGGCCACCCTCTGCCCTTTCCGCTGGCTTTCCGGGTCCTTGGGAGGCGATCGGCCCCTTCACCTCGATGATGTCGCCACCATTATCTTTAGCAGTGGCAGCACCGGGGATCCCAAGGGCGTCGAACTCACGCACTACAACATCAGCTCAAACGTCGATCAGATCACTCAGACCTTTAGCCTGACCAAAGCGGATGCTTTTCTCGGAATCCTCCCGTTTTTCCATTCGTTTGGGTTTACCGGAACCATGGTCCTTCCCGCTCTCAGCGGGGTCCGGGTGGTCTACCACCCCAACCCCCTGGACACTCGCGCCATCGGCGAACTCGTGAGCCGGCATCAGGTGACCTTCCTCCTTGGGACACCCACCTTTCTTCAGATCTACATGCGGGGATGCACCCCGGAACAATTCGGCTCTCTCCAATTCGCCATGGTGGGCGCCGAGAAACTTCCCGACCGCCTGGCCCAGGCCTTCGAGGAAAAGTTCGGACTGCGGCCCCTCGAAGCATTTGGTTGCACCGAGTGTGCACCGGGCGTCGCGGTCAACACCAAGGATCATCGCGAAGCCGGCATCTACCAAGTGGGAGGCAAGCGAGGCAGTATTGGCCACCCCCTGCCTGGCATCAGCGTTCGCATCGTTGACATCGAGACGGGAACACCCATTCCTCCGGGCACCCCGGGTCTGCTCATGGTGAAGGGCCCCAATGTGATGAAAGGCTATCTCAATCGGCCGGACAAAACAGCCGAAGTCCTGCAGGACGGCTGGTATCACACCGGTGATGTCGCCAAAATTGACGATGACGGGTTCCTCCAAATCACGGATCGGTTGAGTCGATTCAGCAAGATCGGTGGGGAAATGGTACCCCATATCAAGATCGAGGAAGTGCTGCATGAAATATTGGGCACGACCGATGCCGTGTTCGCGGTCACCGGAGTGCCTGACGAAAAGAAGGGAGAACGCATCATCGTCCTCTACACCCTCGCCGAACACCTGTTGCCGGAGGTTCTCGAAAAGTTGGTTGCCTCCGACCTGCCAAACCTCTGGAAACCAAAGAAGGATCAGTTCATTCACATCGAAGCGCTCCCCTACCTCGGCACCGGAAAACTTGATCTCCGCCGCCTCCGCCAAATCGCCACTGAGCATAACCCTCGATCCGCAACCTAAACCTAAACCCACTGCAGGAACCACCGGTTCCCCGGGATTGCGCTGGAGAGGGAAACCCTTCTTTCCTTCCCGCTTACCCACGAGTCTTTCCACCACGACAAGGCGACCGGATCCGAAATCCGAGACGCGATCAGCCCTCATTGGACCGTCGTTTTGAATCGGGCCGCTCTCAATCCCAACATCCCTCAGATGGCGAACTTGAGATAATCACCCGATTCGATCCTCCGCATCCCCCTCACCGAAGCCCGATACCAATAGATCTCCGCGCTCACCGCGGCTCCCGACGGACGAGTCGCCTCGACGCCACAGCGCTCGAAGAGGGAGGCCTCGGGATCCCCGGGATCGAAGTCCTCGTAGGCGTCCAATTCAGCCCACAAGGAATTCCCCACCTCCAGTGAGAACAGCTCGCCCACTATCCGGAAGCGTCCCAGGGGATCGGGGAGCGCCACCGGATAGTCGCCTTGATCAAAAAGACACCCGCCGACCCAGGCGCTTCCCTGATGGGACCCGCTTCCCGCCAATCGGATACCGAGAGGGTGCCCAAAGCCAGGCCGCAAGGTTCCATAGACGAATAGCATCGTCTCAGCAGTCGAATTCTTGTTCTCTGAAAGCAAAACAGCCCCCCCTTCGTCGTGATAAATATTACAGATTAAGGTTGAATCGTCTTCCCGGGTTTTCAACAATCTCCACCCAATTGGCGCAACAGAAATGACCGGAACAGAATCCAATCTCGTCCCCCTCCTTGCGGTCGCCCAGGATCTCGATTCCTCGTTGACCGCCAAACTTCTCTTTCAGGTCACAGGGTTCATTATCGTCCTGTCCATCCTGGCAATGCTCTGGGGGGCGATCGCTGTGATTGGAAGCCTTTTCAAAAAGCTCAATCTCGCCGACCCGGTCACCTCTCCCCGCCCCAAACCCGTCCCTGCACCCTCCGCGGCTCCGCCAAGGACGGCGTTGACACCAGAGCACGTCGCAGCGATCGGCGCAGCGCTTCATACCGTCATGAAAGGCCCCTACCGAATCGTCGATATTAAGGAGATGCCAAACCAATAGTCGCCTGGAAATGGTCCCCGCAAGAATTTCGTTTCCAAAAAGGCAGATCAATGAAACGACTGAAAGTTACAGTAGAAGGTAAAGCTTACCAAGTCACGGTGGAACCCCTTGCCGAGGGCGAAGCGGCACCGACCACCATCGCCCCGCCGCCCAACGCTCCCGCTGCGGCGCAGACACCCCCGACTACAGGAGGCACTTCCGTCCCCAGTCCGCTTGCGGGGAAAGTGGTCACCATTGATGTGGCGACGGGACAAAATGTGGCGGAAGGGGATCAGTTGATGGTCCTGGAAGCCATGAAAATGAACACCTACATCTACGCACCACAAGCGGGCAACATCGCCAACATCCTCGTTTCCGAAGGCGATACGGTTGAGGAAGGGCAGGCGTTGGTTTCGATGGCCTAGTGAGACTTTGGTTACCCCTATGCTGCAAAACCTCCTCGATTTCTTAAGTCTCTCAGGGTTCACCGCACTGACCTGGCAAATGGTGGTGATGTGGGGCGTGGTTCTCACCATGCTCTACTTGGCGGTCGGCAAGAAATTCGAACCTCTCCTGCTAGTCCCGATCGCTTTCGGGGCACTCTTCGCCAACCTACCCACTCGGGGCATCATCACCATGCAAGAGGGCGCGGGAGGCATTCCCCAGCCCGGTTTGATCCGCGTCGAAGCGGTTGCTGAAGAGAGCCCAGTCGACGCTCAAAACGGAGCGGAAGCCCCGGAGAGCTTCAAAATAAAGAAAATCGAGGGTGGGCTTTTCGACTTCATCTCCCAAGGTGTCAAATTGGAGATCTTTCCACCCTTGATTTTCCTCGGAGTGGGTGCCCTCACCGATTTCGGACCGCTGATTGCCAACCCGAGGATGCTCCTGCTGGGGGCGGCTGCGCAACTCGGTGTCTTCTTCACCTTTCTCGGAGCCTCTATGATCGGTTTCTCAACCAATCAATCGGCGGCGATTGGCATCATTGGAGGTGCAGATGGGCCGACGGCGATTTTCACCAGCAACAAGTTGGCTCCCGAACTTCTGGGTCCTATTGCCGTTGCCGCCTACAGCTACATGGCACTCGTCCCTCTCATTCAGCCACCGATCATGCGACTCCTCACGACGGAGAAGGAACGTCGGATCAAAATGAAATCACTTCGCGTGGTGTCGCGACTCGAAAAGATGGCGTTTGCTCTGGTCGTGACCATGGTTTGTGTCCTTCTGGTCCCCGATGCCTCACCGCTGATCACTATGTTGATGCTCGGCAATTTCATCCGGGAATGCGGCGTGACCGAGCGCCTGCTCAAGGCAGCTCAAAATGAAATCATCAACATCGTCACCATCTTTCTCGGGGTCAGCGTGGGGGTTACCATGCAAGGTGAGCGATTCCTTCAGACCGGCACCCTTAAGATCATTGTATTGGGAGTCATCGCCTTTAGCATTTCGACCGCCGGCGGCGTACTGATGGCTAAATTGATGAATGTTTTTAGCGGAAAGACCCCCATCAACCCATTGATTGGCTCGGCGGGCGTTTCGGCCGTTCCAATGGCAGCACGGGTCTCCCACGTCGAGGGTCAGAAGGCCGATCCGAGCAACTACCTGTTGATGCACGCCATGGGTCCCAACGTCGCCGGGGTGATCGGCTCGGCGGTTGTTGCCGGCTATTTTATCGCCACGCTCTCTCAATAAGCCCCCCTTCATCGAAAGCAAATCGAGAGCAAACCCGGCGATCGAGCGAGGATCGGTCGCCCACGGGCCCGTCGTTTAGTTTCCGCTGCGAACCGCTTCTTTTTTCCGTTCGAGGTCCGCCTGCAGATTGTTTCGATCGGCGGACTTTTGGCGCTCCAGCGAGGCCACCGCCTCCATGTCCCCGGATTCAACTGCTTTGGCAAGCTGCCCCTCGATAAAGATCTCTTTCTCCGCCATTTTTGCCTGATAAATGGAATCCAACTCGGCCAATTCAGCCCTCTGCTTCTCGGTCAAACTGACCGCCGGACTGTCCTTCTCGAGACGCTCCATCGCTAATTCATACGCCGACTTCATTCCCCACTAAAAATCAGCATTCGCTAAAAAACTCAAGGACATATCCCCTCGAAGCACTGCCTCCGATGGGAACCCCTCGACGATTCCTTGCCACCAACAGCCGCCGTGCCTGAAGATTACCAACGCCATCGGCTTGACTTCGCCGAATGAATGGGATGGAGTCCCCCCCAGAGTGACGCCTCAGTTATGAAAAACTCAATCCCAGGAGAACGATCCCCCTCTCTCCCCGGAGGACTTGTGGGCCCTGGCCCTTGGCTCCTCCTCCTGATTCTCTCGATTCCGCTCACCCTGTTGTCGCATCCCATTTCCCTCAGTACGGTGGTCGCCAATATCGAGACCAATCGGATCAAGGTGGAAATGAAGGTCCTCGTCGAGGATCTCATGCTTTTCCAGGACGTCCAACCAAACCGCGAACAGATCCTGGAGGCCCCGAAACTACGAGACGCTAGTCGGGCCCACGAAACCTTTCTGCTCGACTACTTCAACGTACGTAGCGTCGACGGCGCGGCCCTTTCCGGCTCGGTCACCTCAACCGACGCCGAGGAGATCACCGATGCCGGCATCAAACTTGACGAGGTGATGTCAGCCTCCGTTTATTATGAACTCGAGTTTCCGCTGACGACGCCTCCCGATTTCCTGACTTTTTCCCAGAATTTTGGAGGCCCCGGGAACCCACTCCCGGCCATCATGGACCTGATCGTCCTCCAGAACAGTGCCCGCTTGGGATATCCAGTCCAAATCGGCCCCAAGAATCCGCATTCCGTCGAACTGGATTGGGAGAGCCCCCCCACCAACGAACGCAAATCATGGCGCCAACGCAGGGAACTGATGCGGGAGCGCCGGGAAGAACTTCTGGGAATCACCAGCTATACCACCACCTACTCCTACCTCTACATCACCGATACGGAGATTCGACACGAGATTCTTGTCCCCCTCCTCAACCTCGAAACTTGGTTCCCCATCCAACGGGCTGATTTCGATTTCCTAGAAGTCAGTGAACAAGAGGCCGCCCGCACGGTGGTGGCCGAGTATTTCCTCACCCACGCCCCGGTCCTCATTGATGGGGTCAAGGTCCCCGCACAGGTGGATCGCGTGGACTTCTATGGTCTGGATTTTCGTGACTTTGCCCGCCGCGCCGCCAAGAAACGCGTCGGGGTTCACAATGCCCGGGCGGGCATCATCCTGAGCTACGGCACCAAA
>DEAY01000151.1 GCA_002348345.1 Verrucomicrobia bacterium UBA2970 | reverse complement strand
ATTGGACCTGAATTGGGCCTCGGTCAGGGGGCGGCGGCGAATGAGCCGAGTTAGCCGATTTAGCCGGTATGGTCTGATCACCCGCAGGATATCACTAGGAAAGGGGGGGCACCCCACCCAGTGCCCATATGCCCTGACCCCTCGGCTATCACTACCAGGTGACAACTGAGGTTGTTGGGGAGGTCAACCGGGATCACCAGTCGGACGCTTCCGGTGTGTGTCAAGAGGAAGTGGCCCGTCTAAAGCACTGAGCGAGGCCGTTGCTAGGTTGGTGCTCAGTCCACTCTCTTCAGACTGAATCAAAGGATAACTGTGTCGATCAACCCGATGAACTTGGAGATAAGCTGAGGCTGCACGAATGGATATGTTGGGAATGACGAACCACGATCCGACGCTGGTGGCGATTGTCCAGCTGTTCTTTGTCGGAATCGATTTGATCGTCATGTTGGCCTTCAGTATTGCGTTCATGAGATTGCGCGATCGATTCGCAATTTTCGTCTTGGGCGCAGTTTTTTACGATATCATTAGGCTGGCTCTGGTTTTGATCATGGTGGTTCAACAGAAACCGCTTCCTCTGGCTCTTCTGGATGCCATGGGCTTTTGTCGGGGATTGTGCATTCTTGGTGCCGTTCAGACGATTGGCGAGCTCAACTGGAATCGCCGAGCCGTGATCCTGGCTTCCACGAGCTTTGTTGTGCTGGTGATCACTCCCTTGTTGTTTGGGTTTGACATGACCTCTGCATTTTTAGGGGCGGTCATGAGCGCTCTGGTTCATCTCTCCATATGCGTTTTGCTGGTTCGGATTCGCCTCTTGGCCGCTCCTGGAACGCTCGCCCTGTTCATGGCCGCTCTGCTTAGCTCGGTGTTTTATGGTGGCGTGATCTACGCACAACTGACCGCCCACTCGTTCTCGATGGCCCTCTATTATTCGCTCCATCATATCATGAATGTCTTCATGTGGGTGTCACTCGGCGTCGTTGGATTGGATCGTGTCGGAATTTGGTTGAGCAAGGCTCGGATGTTGGTCACCGAATCGGAGCAACGTTTCCTGCTTGTGGCGAATGCTTCAACGGATGCCATTCTTGCGGTCAATCGGCAGGGGCGGATTGTGGACTGGAATTCATACGCCTCTGAGTGTTTTGGTTGGTCCAGGAAGCATGCGTTGGAAATGAATGTCGAAGAACTGATCCCCGATCAAACGGCGGCGACATTGGCCAAGTGTCTGGATCAGTCCCCGGTCCGAACATCAAAATCGGGGACCCAGACTTTCGCCCGATTTGAAACAACCGCAAAGCGGAAATCCGGAATCGATTTTGCGGTGGAAGTCACCTTGGTCAACCTCCCCAAGAGCGGAGCGCATTCACTTGCCTTGATTGTGCGTGATATCACGGAGCGAAAGGAATATGAATCTCAATTAATTCAAGCGAAGGAGGAACTAGAGAATCTCAATCATCGACTCGAATCGGCGCTGGAAAAGGCAACGGATATGGCGGCGGCTGCCAATGAAGCGAATCTAGCCAAGAGTCAGTTTTTGGCGACCATGAGCCATGAGATTCGAACGCCGATGAACGGGATTATCGGGATGACGAGCTTGTTAAGCTATACCGATATCAATGCCGATCAAAAGGACTACGTGGCCACCATCCATGAGAGTTGCGATGTGCTGTTGACCATCATTAATGAAATTTTGGATTTCTCAAAGATTGAAGCGGGGCAACTCCAATTGGAGTTTCAATCGATCGATATCCGTTCTTGTATTGAGATTACCATGGACCTGTTGGGGCGAAACGCTGTCGAAAAGTCTTTATACTTTGGGTATTCTTTTGAAGAGGTAACGGTTTCCAAGATCTATTCTGATGAAACCCGGTTGAGACAGATCCTGGTCAATTTGTTGGGAAATGCGCTCAAGTTTACAGAGAGTGGAGGCGTATTCCTTCAGATGCCTGAATTGGGAGGCGTGGAGGCGACTCAGCGTATGGTTTCGCTTTATCCTCCAGAGAAACGGCCCTGGATTGTCGCAATGACAGCTGGCGCGACTGGTGAGGATCGAGAGCGGTGCTTGGGGGTGGGGATGGATGATTTTTTGCCCAAGCCAATCTGCGCCGAGGCATTCCAAGACGTCATTCGACGCGCTCCTCGACTTGGGCATCGGGCGGAAGCGTGATCGACGACCGAAGAGGGAAGGCCCGAGGAACGGGATCTTGATCGCCAAATAAGAACCTGCGGTAATGAGTTATTAGAGGAAGGACTTAAGTGAGCAGGCGAGCGGTGAGGAAACCCTATTTGATCAGTATGGCAGGGGTTTGTTTGGCAGGCTGCCTCATGTCAGCCAGCTACTTTCTTTCTGGAATTCTAACCTCGCGGTTCGAAGAATTTCGCGACGACTATACCTCACAGCAGGCCTTTGCCGCTCTTCGGGAGGTTTTAAAGCTTGATTTAGACATGATTCGATTTGCCCGGAGCGTCCCGATGAGGGAGGAGGCCAGGCGTTATCTCGAACGCGGTGACCTGACTGCGTTTGACCCTCTTCTCGACACCATCAATGCCGACACCTACCAATATGATTTTGCCATGATCTACGAGAATGGTTCGAATTTCCGTGTGGGCTACTCTTTTGCCGGAGCGGCTCGTGAGGTGATTGATGAGAATGAGCCGTTGGTTGAGGCACTTTCCTCAGCGGTCCAAAACCGCGAGATTCATCAGCCGACTGGGTTCATTGTCTCATTGAGTGAAGGCTTATGTTTTGCCTACGCCTGCCCATTAAGGGGACCCGGTCTAGGGAGGAGGGTCGGCTTGGACAGTGGATTGGTGGTGGGGCGTTGGTTGAGTCATGATGCGCCAGTCTCGGAGAACTACCCGGAATTCACAGTGCGGTTCCTGCAGGAAGAAAAGTTTGATTGGCCGGAAAACGCGGAGGCGTTTGACTTTGCGTCGATTCTGCGCGAGAGCAATGGTTTCCGCTTCCCCTCGGAACGGGTAGATGGTCGGCGGGGAGGGCATCCGGGACCTGGCCGAGGGGGAAGACGCAGGGAGCCTCCTTTGCCTCGATTTATGGATCAATTCATGATCCGCCAGGAAAACACTCCCTCGGCTCTCTTGGTTGATGCAACCTTCTTCAGGGGGAAGGAGCCCTACTTGAATCGCGATAACGAATCACGAACCGTGCTCTGCGCGCGTCTCGGAGGTGCGGTTCAAGATCGGTCTGTGGTTGTCGAAATGCTCTTACCACGAGCCTTGGCCAATGCGGTCGATGAGTCGATTCGGCTGGTTCAATGGACGTCAGTTGGCGTGGCCGTCCTCATTGGTCTCTTTACCTTCGCGGTTGTTCGGGAAATCAACCGTCGTCGCTTTGCTGAGGCAGAGCTGGTTGTATCGAACGATGAGCTTAAGGATTCCAATCGAAAAAAGGACCGTCTGCTCTCCATCGTTGCTCATGACTTGCGAGCGCCGCTTTCGGGTGTCGTGAACCTGGCGGGGTTGATGCGAAAGACGCCTGAGTCATTCACGCCGAAGGAGATACGGGAGTTTGCAACCGATATTCAGGAAACCAGTAAACGGCTGACGGAGCTCTTGGAGAACTTGCTGAATTGGGCACGCCTTCAGATCGGAAAACTGCCCTATGTCCCGGTTGCGATTGATGTTTCGATGATGTTGCGTCAAGTCGTGTTGCTCTTTGAGTCCACCGCTCGTCAGAAGCGGATCGATCTGGTGAGTGAGGTCAGCGACGGGTTGAGAATCGTCGGGGACCAGGAAATGTTGCGAACCGTGCTCCGAAACTTGGTCGGCAATGCCATTCAGTACACTCCGGAATCGGGGGTCGTCACGATCTCCGTTGAACAGACCGGAGGATTCGTGGCCATTCGGGTAGCGGATACGGGCCCCGGGTTGCCCCCGGAGCGCCTAGAAACCCTATTTGAATTGCCGAGCCATCCGAACTGGAATGAGGGGGATGGGTCGCGTGGTGCTGGCTTCGGATTGGTTCTTTGCAAGGAATTGGTTGACCGATTGGAGGGGCACCTTGCTGTGGAAAGTAAGACACATGAGGGGACGGTGTTTACGGTATGTATCCCGGAACGACTTGATTTGAGTTCGACCGAACGAATCACGCGAGGCTCGGGGCAAGTCTCTGCTGAGCGTTAGCTTATGGAAAAGCCATGGACCACGGTATTGGTGGAGGATCAGGCGCTTCTCAGGAACGTCTTGGCGAAGGCCATTCGACTTGATCCGAGATTTGAATTGGCCGCTGATGTTGAAGATGGTTTGGAAGGCAGGCGAGTCTGTCAGGAAATTGTGCCTGATCTACTGATTACGGACGTCCATCTGCCGGGAATGGACGGGGTCGAGCTCGCGGGGTTTGTCCTCAACGCACTGCCGAGTGTCCGGGTGTTGGCGCTGACGAATATGAAAGATCCATTTACCCTCAATCGGCTGCAAGAAATCGGAATTCATGGATATGTTGAAAAAGACCAACCACTAGAGATTCTTGAGGAGGCGATGGTTGAGGTGGTCTCAGGGAAAACCTATTTTACGGCGACGATTATGACCAACCAAGCTCGACTTTCCGAGAATCCGGATGCATTCGCCAAAGTGCTGAGTCCTCGAGATCAAGAAATCTTATGCTTGGTGGCCCGGGGTGAGACCAGCAAGGCGATTGGGGAACGCCTCGACCTGAGTCGACGATCGGTTGAAACTTACCGTTATCGCATTATGAAAAAACTCGGCCTCAAGAGAGGGGCGGATTTGATCGACTATGCCTACAAAAACGGTTTTGTTCGTCCCGATTGAGGGCCGGCTTTACTCGGCATGGGCATGTCCGGACTCTTCCGGAACCAGCACCGCGGTGAGAAAGTTCGTCTGATCAAAGTAGAGTTTGGCGGCTTCTTGAATGCGTTCTTTGGTCAAGGCCTCCACTCTCTCTGGATAGGTGAGAATGCGATGGGGATCAAGGTTGTTGCGAATGGCGGAGACAAGGTTTCCGATCCAAAACGAGTTTTCCTTTAAACCCCGCTCGTAGGAGCGGAGTTGGGCTTCCTTGATCTTGTTAAAGTCCTCATCACTTGGGCCCTCCGTCTTGAGTTTCTCTATCTCGGCGAGGGCGGCGCCGATCAACTCTTCAACTTTATCGGGATCGCATCCGAAGGAGACATGGTTCGCAAAGGTCCCTCTAGGCCAGCGGGAAAGCCCACCGTAAACTCCGACGCCATACACGCCACCCTTATCCTCCCGAAGCACTTCCCTGAGACGGATTTGAAGCACTTCAAGGGCGCCTTGGAGTGCGTGGCGAGCCTTGGGAGACCAGGGGGATTCCCCGTGGAAGGTCAACCGAACGCTGCTCTTGGGTTCAATCCCTTTCGCAACTTGGATTCGGATGCGTCCCGGTGATCGATGATCTCCGACATCTTTGGGTGAATCGATTCGTTCAAGGGTTGGAAGACTTGCCAGGTAGGTCTCGACCAGCGGTTGCAAGGTGGCGAGATCGATCGACCCGACAAAAAAGAAAATGAAATCACCCGCGTTTGCAAATCGTTCTTGGTAGATTCGATAAGCGGCCTCCCGGTCGAGGCGAGAGAGAACGTCAAGGTCCAACGATCGGTGGCGGGGATGATTGCCATAAAGGGCTTTGGTGATCGCGTCACCGAAGAGGGAGTTGGGATCATTGAGCCGATTTTTGGCGACCACCTCGAGACGGGCCATCAGCGCCTGAAAACTCTTTTCGTCGGTGCGAGGTGCGGTGAAATAGAGATGGGCGAGTTGGAGCATTGTTTCGACATCCTCTTTGGAAGACGAGCCACTCATCCCCTCAAATCGGCTGGAGAGGGAAGGACTGGCGGAGGCAATCTTACCAGAGAGTTTCTTATTGAGTTGGATGAGATTAAAACTGCCGAGGCCACCTTGTGCGACGATACTCACCGCCATTGAGGCGGAATCGAAATCACCATCCGGGACAAGGCTGTGCCCGCCTGGGCTGAATGACTGCATGATGATTTGGTCCGCCTGAAAGTCCGTGGGCTTCACGATCACGCGAATCCCGTTGGAGAGAGTCCACTCGGTGATCCCAAGTTTCTCCTGCTGGCTCACATGGACCACTTGTCCCTTTTTGGGGTTGGTTGGAATGAGGGGTTCGTCCAGTGTTCCATCATCGTAGGCTGCGATTTCCAACTGATCGACGCTTTCAATGATCCTGAGAATGTCTTCGCCTGTGGGGACGGTAAGTTCGGTTTTTTCGGGGGCGCTAAAGAGGATGACGCGGTTGTGGGGTGTGATCCAGTCCGAGGCCACTTGATTGACCTCTTCGAGAGAAATGGTGGGGAGGAAACTGCGGTAAAGTTCCAACTCGACTGCGATGCCTGGAATCGGTTCTTGCTCCAGGAAATTTCGGGTGTACTCCTCAGCATAGCCTGAAGATGGTGTTTTGTCCCGTTCCTCGAAGGCTTGTTCCATCGACCGGAGAACATCCGCTTTGATTCGAGAAAGTTCCGATGGCGTGAATCCGTCTCGTCGAGCCCGTTTGGCTTCGAGGAGGAGCGCTTCCAGACCTTTTTTGAATTCGCCTTCGCCCTCTTTGACGACGGCCGCTTGGATGATCATTTCTTTGCTCCGAACCATCGATGCCGGCATAATCGCTCCAGCCAAGTAGGGTGGGTTCGCCTCCTGAATGCGTTCATTCAGACGACGATTCAGCATGCCCGTATAGAGGCTTTCCACGATGGAGTCTCGATAGGCACGCGCCGTCCCTTCTGGCTTTGGATCCCGCTTATAGGCTATTTGGATTTGGGTATATCTGAGTTCGGGATCCGTCTCGATGGAGAAGAGGGTCTGATCATGGTCCGGGACGAGGTAATCGGTCCGCTCGGGAGCGTTGGCTGGATTGGTGAGGGTTCCGAAGGATTGTTGGATGAGGGCTTCGATCTTGGATGTTTCGAAGTCTCCAATCGCGATGATCGCCATGAGGTTGGGCCGATACCATTTCCGGTAGAAATCGACGAATTCCGCACGCGGTGCATTTTCGATAATCTCGACACTCCCAATGGGAAGGCGTTCGGCGTAACGCGATTGATGGAAAAGGATTGGGTACTGTTTGTCAGCCAAGCGTCCTTGGGCGCCCCGGCGAAGTCGCCACTCCTCAATCACGACGCCGCGCTCTTTGTCGATTTCTTCTTCGTCAAAGGTAATTCCCGTCATCCAATCACGAAGCACAAGAAATGCTTTTTCAAGGACCTCTTCATCGTCCATCGGGACCTCAAGCATGTAGACCGTTTCGTCAAAAGAGGTGTAGGCATTCAGGTCAGCTCCGAATCGCATCCCGATCCGCTCAAGAAAGTCAACCAGTTCTTGCTTCTCAAAGTTTTCGGTGCCGTTGAAGGCCATATGCTCCAGAAAATGGGCCAGTCCCCTTTGGGCATCGGTCTCTTGAAGCGAACCCGCGTTGACCACCACCCGAAAGGTGGCTCGGTTTTCCGGTTTCTCGTTTTCCCGGATGTAATAGGTCAAACCATTCTCCATCGTCTTAACGGTAATCTTGGGATCGACCGGCAGCGACTGATCGAGGTCAAAGGTTTGGGGTTGAGCCGACGCGTGATTGAGGAAAAAACAGGCGCTGAACGTGAGAAGGGTTGCAAAACGATTCATGGCGACTAGGACGTTGGAATGCTCTGTCTCGGACCATACGTTGGGCTGGATGCGAAGCAAGGCATTTGTCTGCCCCCATCGAGGGGGTTGCCGATCAAAGACGGAGCGCTCGCAGGTGAGTGACCGTTGTCAGTGATCAAGGATTGGAGGTCCGAGGAATCTTGGCATCAGGAAGAATCGAGGAGAGTTTTTCTGGAAACCCTGTGACGCTCGGCATACGGTGTTAGAACAGAAGGAAAATTTTCGAAGGAAGAAAGGTTTGGTATGGATG
The DNA here is from genome assembly GCA_002348345.1 of Verrucomicrobia bacterium UBA2970. GTDB lineage: Bacteria > Verrucomicrobiota > Verrucomicrobiia > Limisphaerales > AAA164-E04 > UBA2970. Next base: position 9,994 of record DEAY01000151.1, on the reverse strand, counting down.
TTATTTTCAGCTGTACGAAATGTATGCAGGAGTTAGTCGTTGAGGCCAGTGGGTCCGGTTCCGAGATCGAGTGTCCGTCCTGCAAAACCTCTCTGATTGTCCCAGAAGTGGATGCCGCCAATGTTCACACGAGTGCTCCGATCGAGAGCTCGGCCGCTGCCAAGGAAGATGTGCACTATTCCGTTCCTCAGAGCAATAAGCCCGTCGAACCGCTGATCAAGTCGGCTCTTCCCACTCTTGAGTTTGCCAAGGACGGCGAAAAAACGCTCCGGATCAAGACCATCCGTCGGACCGACTGCGTGGAAGTTGATCGAGACCGATTCGATGAACGCGTCTCCGAGTTCCTTCAGGCGGTCGGCGAGAAGAACATCGTCAGCATCAACGCCGTGAACTACAGCCACGAGGACATGAAGTCCAAGGCCATGATCACGGACTACGGAGTGCTAATTGTTTTTAAGGGCTAGGACCCGGTTGCGGGTTAGGAGTGAGTGAATAACAATCAACCGAGGATTAAGCCATCCCGTTCAAGGCCCGGCTCAGTCTCGATTTTTTGTGGTTTGCCTTGTTGCGATGGCAGACCCCTTTCTTCGCAGCTTTGTCGTAGGCGGCCGTAACTTGAGGGAGAAGTGCAGTCGCTTCGTCCTTCTTTCCAACCTTAACGAGTTGGTTGAAGGTTCTTTCGAGAGTCCCGACCCGTGATTTGGCGGCACGATTAAATAGGGCCCTCCGGGTGGTGCTTCGGACTCGTTTTTCGGCTTGCTTGATGTTAGGCATATCCGGCGATTCAATAAGGTCTCAACAAATTGAGCCCAGCAACCTATCGAATTGGGCTTCTTTGTCAATGCGTAGTTGGAGATAAAGACAACGAGGTGGCGGGAGTGACAATCTGATGATTCGGCGAGATGACCAGGTGATATCCGTTTGTGACGATCAGAGCGGAACGATGACGGGTCGCTCTGGACGGGAAGGGGTCTTCCTCCGCGTTGCCTGGCGAGACGGCTTGATTTGCTCGATCGAAACGGTGCCTCCTGCCCCTGATTTGCCTTGGCTGATGCCGGGGCTGATCGACTTGCAGGTGAACGGGTTCTCCGGCATCGATTTCCAAAACCCTCAAATGACCGAAGGGGAATTGGAGGTTGCTGTTACGGGGCTGAGACGATCTGGTTGTCAGGGATTCTTGCTCACCTTGATTACGGACGATTGGAAGTTGATGTTGGAAAAGCTAGGTCGCTTGGTGGAGATGCGACGGCATCGAGGCGATTTGGCGCGTGCCATGATAGGATTTCATTTAGAAGGGCCGTTCCTGTCCGCCCGGGAAGGCTTTCGGGGAGCCCATTCCCCTGCAGCAATGTGTGATCCGCCTCCTCACGCTGTTGATGAGATCATTGATACCGTTGGAACGCTTCCTGTCCTTCTGACGGTGGCTCCAGAGAGGCCCGGAATGTTTGAGTTTATCCGGGAAGCCACCCGCCGTGGTTTGATCGTTAGTCTGGGGCATAGCGCGGCTACCAGTGAGCAGGTAAGCACTGCGATCCGTTGCGGTGCCAAAGCGATTACCCATTTTGGAAACGGGTGCCCCCAGGTCTGGCCTCGGCACGATAACTGGTTTTGGACTGTGGTAGATTGCGAGGGCCTTGCCGTGGGGCTCATCCCGGACGGGATTCATTTGCCCGAAAGGGTTTTTCGCGGAATTCACCATGCGCTTGGGGATCGTCACCAGATTTACTACACAACGGATGCCATGTCTGCGGCTGGGATGGGGCCGGGAACTTATCCATTGGGGCGAGAGATGCTCTCGGTGGGAGACGATGAGATCGTGAGGCAGCCTGGTCAGCCCAATTACGCGGGTTCGGCGTTGACACCCCTTCAGGGGATTTCGCGATCGGCTCAGATGTTGAGTGTGCCCTGGCGCGAAGTATGGCATCGATTTTCGGTGGGGCCGGCCGCGTTACTCGGGCGGGATCTTGAATTCGAGATTGGAGCGCCCTGGTTTGCGGTCAGTGTCTCCGAGGGGGGCGAGGGTAGGATGGGGGAAATCACCGTCTTTTCACCGTAGGATCGGAGTTCTTGATTTGGAGCGGAATCCCGCAGACTAAACGAGAGGGGTGACTACCGAAACAGTTGTCAGATAATTGTCGGGCGGTTTTCCCTTGAACTGATGGCCGATTATGAACCAGTATGGTTTGCTCCTGTTCGCGGTCACAAGGAAAGTGTTGCGGCCGCTGGTTGCGCCGACGGGTAGAAGGCTCGCTTGGTGATCGGGACAGAGATGAGGGCTGCCTCAGGTCGATTGAGCCTCGCGTTGGTCGTCTTCCCCTTGTGTGAACGTGCTGTGGATTGTATGTCGCGTCGTCGGGAAGCTGTCTTCGGAAAGCTGAATTGAGGGAGGATGCCGCCGATGGAGCGACTCAGGAGTTAAGATCGATCGAGGTTGATCGAGTATTGAATGATTTGTGGAAGCCGTAGAAACGCAGAGTCCAAAACAAGAAATCGCGCCGGAGGTTGCTTCGGAAGCGAGTGAAGCGCCTGGAATTAAGCTCAGGAAACTCTGGAAGATCGGGCTGCTCGTCCAAGCCAGGGTGGATTCCCGCTTAGCTGTCTTGGATGATGAGGCGGGGCGTCGGATCGCCTCGGACCTCGTCGATTTGGCGACCGAACTGTTGCAGTCCGACGATCTCAAATATGCTCAGGCACTCCTCGTCCGCGGTGCTTCGCTTAAATCCAAGAAGCAGGATCAGCAACTCTTCCCTTCGGTGATCCTGAACAAGTGCTTCTTCAAGTCGCGCGGGGGAACACTGCGTTCCGGTCACGGTTATGGGGAGGACGCTGCGTCCTATGCGGCGACGGACTCTGGAGAAGCAGGATCAGGAACCAAACAGTTTGGTCAGGATCTTGCCGATCATCTGGGGACGCTTAAGAGGGGGTTTACTGAAGAGCCGGTCAAAGATCACGGCAAAGCGATTGAAGAACTGGCCCTCTATTCCCTCTCCCATGTGACGTCGGTGTTCAAGGACGATGTCCGTCGGGTTGCCCGGGAGTCCAAACCATTTGAAATTGCCGCACGAGCGGTGTGGCAGGCCTTCGAGAAAGGACCTGGGTTAGATCAGGTTGGGGATGAGTCAGGGGTGCTTCAATCGTATTGTGGTTCGGTTCTGAACCGGTTGGAATTGCAGGAAAAGCTCGGGGCGGCCAAGTCGGCAAAGATTTTTAACAAGTATTTAGCGGGACTGGACAAAGATCGAGTCGGTTTCAGCTTGGAGAAGGCGACCAAGGGCCAGTCACTCCAGTCATTTCCTGAGCTTCATCACATGCCCGTCCACGAATTCACGACGCTCGCCGGGGGAAGCGGGACGCCTGCGGAAGACCGAGCCTTTCTTGATCTGATGTCAGATGTCGGCCGAGAAATTACGCTCACCTCTCGTGAGCTGTCCCGGTTTGATGCCTACACCAACCTCCACTTCAGTCAGGAGTTTCAGATCAAGGAAGATGAAGAGCGGATGGAACCGGTGCAGCAGTGTGCTGCGACCCGGCAGTTGATGTCTTCCTATCGTCAGGTTCGAGCTCATCTCAAGGAACTGAAGATTTTGGGAAGTCATTGTCAGCATTATTTTGGGTGGTATTCGATCCCGCGAGTGATGGAATCCTTTCTCATTGGAGAGTGCGAATCCCTTGAGGTGACGGGGGTGCTCCCAGTGGCGGTGTCTCATGATCCCTGGAGCGAGGCATTCTCCGATCTCCGAATGGAGTATCGGCTAGCCAAGGTGCAGAGCAATTTTTATGAGCCTCCCTTGACCTCCATTGTGGCCAGCGCGTATCTCTATCTTGCCTGGGAAATCGAAGGGTTGGGCGTCGCCCGGGAGTCAATTCAATTGGAGCAGTCCGATGAGGACGCAGGAACCCTGACCCTTTCGTTTGAGTATGCCAACCGAGAGACTCCGGACCAACCCATTCGTCGGACAGTCATCTATCGGACCGCCGACATTTTTTCGGTACAACCTTCCGACTTAACGCTGCCAACCGAAACCGATCCGGTACTGTTCCAATGCCCTGAAGGGGATCTACCGGCCGCATTGCTCTTCGTGGGGGATAACGTCGTGAAGGAGTTGCCCCTCTACCACCGCTATAGCTTTGGCAAGAACGTGGCACTTTATGTCCTTGAAACAAAGGTTGTGCCCAAGGTGCGGAAGGAGCGGATCAAGCCCGCCGAGCGGGCCAGCAAGAAGGTCGTTGTCGAGAAAGAAGTCAAGGTTGAGGAAACCCCTCAGCCTCCAGCGGAGCCTGAACTAACCGGAATAGCAAAGATTGCCTCCGATCTTCTCAAGGCGGATTCCGAGCTAAGGGTGCTCCGTCAGGATTCACTGGCTTGGACCAGGGAGGTTTTGGAGCGGATCGCCGCAGACCAGAAAGTTGCGGGCAAACAAAGACGGAATTTCCGACGGTTGCACCACCAGTTAAAACATCGAGAGGGACGGGGCTTCTCGAATCGCCTGGAAGGCGAATTCGTAACCAACCTTGCCAATCTTTCGCGGCAATTCGATTCAGAGTCTGAATCTGCATAGGCAGATGGAGTGAGGCGCCGTTGGGCCTTGGTCGGAGGCCAATTGCTCCAACCGCACGTCGCCATCGTCTCTCGGCCGGTCAATGAGGGTCGGAACTTAGATGGGTCTGACCGCAGACCGCAACCCTGAGGTCGCGCGGAAGGAGGGACGGGAAGCCGGTTCACAGTTGGGGTGCTCCTTACTTCCAAGGCAATGCTATTGCTGGGACCGTGATGGGTTTGAATGAAATTCGCGGCGTGAGTAATGACTAGAGCGTGGCAAGGATTTGATTCAGGGCCTCCCTGGGGGCCGGGGCTGCGTAAATGGGACGTCCGATGACTAGGTAGTCCGCGCCTTTCGCCATTGCCTGTTGAGGGGACAGGATGCGTTTTTGATCGGCGAGCGCATCGGTGGCCATCCTGATTCCCGGGGTCACGAGTTTGGTTTCGGGGGGGAGAATCCGGCGAAGGGGGTCAATTTCGAGTGGAGAGCAAACAAACCCTCGCAGTCCTGCTTGGAGGCCCAGTTCGATCACCCTGAGGACCTGATCTGGCAGCGCCGTCGTGATTCCAATCGATTGGAGATCCGATTGATCCATACTGGTCAGAACGGAAACCCCCAGCACGAGGGGGGGCGCTTTATCCAGGCTGGCAGCCGTTTCTTGGGCGGCGGATTCGGCAGCCTTCATCATCTCAAGGCCCCCATGGGTGTGAATGGTCAACATCTGGACGTCGAGGCGCACCGCGGCACTGACCGCTTTCCGAACGGTATTGGGAATATCGTGGAATTTGAGATCGAGAAACACGGGGGTCTCCCTTTGTCGAATATCATGAATCATTCGCGGTCCGACAGCGGTGAATAACTCCATGCCGATTTTGAAGGCTCCGACTTGGCCTCCAATGTCATTGATGAGGGAGTTTGCTTTTTCGAAATGGGGAACGTCTAGGGCGGCAATGATTGGATTCTGCATGAAGCGGGAACAGTTACTTGGTGGGTCGGTATCGACCGGAGGACCGTGATTTTGAATCTTGATTGTCGGCTTTAAAGATCTCGCTGGTTTTTCTTCCGGTTGTCCCTGTTTTGAACTGGGGGGAGACCGTTGGATGACAGCGAAGAACGACAAGCGGGGGAATGAATCGATTCGCTAGCGAACGTGGAACGGGATGGCGGGGAGGGCCATTCCGCGGGCTCAGGTTTGAATGCCCGTCCGTTGAGAACCACTTCATAATCCAGGTGTGGTCCGGATGGATTCGAGCAGTTGGAGCGCCGGACCATAGTTAGGAGCGATGTTGAGGGCACGACTCGCTGCTTGCTCGGCTTCAAACGGCCGATTCTTTTGTAAGAGAATGGTTGCTCGAGCGTAGGGGATATCCGGATCGGTTGGCATGGCGGATTCGCCGCGAACCAAGGCTTCGAGGGCCTCCTCGGTTTCCCCTCGCCCATGAAGACCGAGCCCGAGATTATACCAGGCCCGAGCATGCATGGGGTCGAGTCGGACCGCTTCACGGAGCGCGACAATCGTATCGTCGGATCGACCCAGTTCGTTCCAAGCGAGCGCCAATTTGTATCGGTATTCGGCCTCTTCTGGAGCCTGTTGGCAGGCCGTTTTCAGGTGCTCCAGGGCTTCTCGGTGTCGACCGACGCGACTGAGGACGATGGCTAGTTCATGTCGGATGGGGGGAGAATTGGGATCCCAGCGGACTGCTCGGGTGTAGTGCTCGAGTGCCTTCTCAAGGTTTTCCCGAGACAATTCATAGGCACCCAATTGCATTTGACCGGTAGGTTGGTCGCTGTTGAATTGGAGAAAATGGGTGAGTTCTTGTCCCGTTCGCGAGACCGGATCGATCTGTTGCCTAAGTGCCCATGCCGCATTGACTCGGACGTTGCGGTGAGGATCCTTGAGCAGATTCTGTAGGGCTCCGATCACATCGGATCGTTGGGTGCCGACCAAGGGAGCGATGGCAATGGCGCCATGAGATCGAACCAGGGCATTGGTATGGTTGAGAGCGGTGAACAGGGCACTCTGAACATCTCGATCATTAAGCCATTGGCCAAGCAAATGGGCGGCTCCTGCTTTCCAGAGGGCTTGTTCCGGGCCCAGGATCATTTGGATGAGCGGTTCACGAGCGGATTCTAAACCCTGGCGTCCGCCCGCCATCCACTGAGCGCGTGCTCTGGTGTAGCGATCCATTCGGTCTCCATACCAACGTTGAGTGGTCTCAATCGCCCAGTCGACCTCCCGATCCTGATGACAGCGATTACAGGCGTTGGGAATCCCAAGATGCTGAGTCATGAGCGGATCGGGAATGGTGAAGCCGTGATCGCGCCGAGCGTGTCGTTCCATATAGGTCGTCTGGGGCATATGGCAGTTGACACATTGATTGCCCGCGCTGTCGCTGCGGTGGTGAGAATGGGGCATGGGGTCAATTTTGGGGGAATTGGGATAGGAACCATTGTGACAGCGCATGCAAAGGGCGTTTCCCGGCAGAATGGTTTTTGTTGAGTGCGGCTCATGGCAATCCAAACAATGGACCCCAGCTTGGTACATTCGACTGCTAAGAAAGGAGGTGAACACATAGTCTTCATCACGTACTTGACCATCAGGGTAAAAGGTGTCGGTCTCATCCGGCACGGTCAGATTGTAGTGATCGTGGTAGTTCTCGCCGGGGTAAAAATCACCGGTAAGTTCCGCGCGGCGAGAATGGCAGCTCCCACAAGTATCGAGAATCTGAGATGGCCCCAATTTGAGGAGAGTGGGATCGGATTGATTTGAACCGGACGACTGATGTTGCCAATTAACGTGCTCCTTCATCGGGCCGTGGCAGGCTTCGCATCCTACCGACATTTCAGCCATATGGGTTTGATAACGGTCGGTCAGAGGATCGTAGTTTTTCCGGAGTCGAGTGTTATGGCAGGAGGCACACATGCTGTTCCAGTTCATCCCACGCCCTGTCCAATGTCCCCATTCCCCGGGGCGGCGGTCCTCCTCTCCATAAACGCTGAACCATTGACCCTGGTGGGGGGCATAGGCGGCGTCGATCGCCTGCCAACGTCCGTCCTTGTGGGGCGCTAGGAATTGGCGGAGGGGTTCATGTCCAATCACCCTCGCAATCCCGTGGGCTTTTTTCTCGTGATTGTAGCCAAGGGTATCAATCTGGAATTCCTTCTCGATGAGGAGAGGTTGGGTTTCCACCCCTCCGTGAGAAAAACCAGGCTGATCCTCGAAGGCCGTGGTATCAAGCGCCTCACTCGGTTGACGCTCGGCAAAGCGGTGATTTGAGGGAAGCCATTGATTGAAGGCGGTCTCGTGACACTCCCGGCAGCTCTCAGAACCAGCATACTGGGCGAAGACTTTTTTTTCGGCTTCGAGTTGAAAGGTTTCTCCGGTCAACGGGGTTGATTGGGAAGGGGAGGAAACGCGAATCTTGATCGCATAGCTTGTCAGGGCTGCGGCAATGACCGCCACGGCCCCCCACTGCCACCGGGAGAACGGCTTTGAGGGGCGAGGAGACATCGGGAGGGGGGTCTTGACTGATCTTCGCCGTTTGCCCATCGGGGGACGAGTTTGTAGGGGAAACGGTTATCGCGCAACCAACAATCGTTTGAGGGGGCTTTCCTCGGGGTTTCATCCAAGGTGTGGTCAAAAATCGGGTTAGTTGGATGATTGAAAAGGAGTTGAATCTGTGAGGCTAAGTGAATTTTATCGCTCCTCTTCACGACTTCGATAAGCTCCCGAGCGTGATGGTTGATGAGGTTGGTTTGATTCGGAAATCCGTTGGCGAAAAGGCCCGGCGGCACGGATTACCCAAGGAGTCAATCAATGCGTTTTTGAATGCGGTCCAAAGAATCTGTGAGGGTGAAACCGGCCTGATTCGAGAGCATTCTATCGAACCTGTTTCTGGATTGCCAAAGGCGACAGAGCTGGAAACCTCGAGAGGGGATGCCAGGGCGCTGATCCATGAGCTTGCCGTTGTGAAACTCAATGGTGGTCTCGGGACTGGGATGGGATTGGCCGGGCCGAAATCGCTGCTCAGAGTCAAAGGCGACGACACCTTTCTCGATCTCATCGCAAAACAGATTCTCGGTTTTCGGGAGCAGTTCGGACGCCGGCAACCCGCCTTCTATTTAATGAACAGCTTCAGCACCCAGCGTGAGACCCTGAGTTTTCTCAAGAGGTATCCCCGACTTCCGGACCAGAACGGACAGCTCGATTTTTTGCAGAGCAAGGTGCCGAAGCTTTTGGCGACAAACCTGATGCCGGCGAGCCATGAGGCGGACCCGGAGCTGGAGTGGTGTCCACCAGGACACGGTGATATCTACCCCTCCCTCATCAGCAGCGGGTTGCTTGATTCATTGCTTTCCCGGGGAGTGAAATACCTCTTTGTTTCCAATTCCGATAACCTGGGGGCGACGGTTGACGCTTCTCTTCTCGGACACTTCGCCCGATCGGGGGCAGGGTTTATGATGGAGGTGGCGCGCCGAACGGCTGCGGATCGGAAGGGGGGGCACCTGGCCCGCCGACGCGCCGATGCTCGTCTGGTTTTGCGTGAATCGGCACAATGCGCCAGCGATGAGGTGGATCGGTTCCAGGATGTCGATCGCTACCAATACTTCAATACCAATAATCTGTGGATTCAACTGGAGCAGCTCAGGACGGAGCTTGATCGGCGAGAAGGTGTTTTGGAGCTTCCGGTCATCAGGAATGAAAAACCGCTCAATCCGCGAGAGCTGGATTCGCCCAAGGTGCTTCAACTTGAATCGGCCATGGGGGCAGCGATCGAATGTTTTTCGCGGGCGATTGCCGTCGAGGTTCCTCGTTGTCGGTTTTCTCCGGTGAAAACCACGTCTGACCTTCTCGGCCTTTGGTCCGATGCCTATGTTGTCACGGCAGACCACCGTCTGGTCCTTGACCCCTCACGGAACGGGTGCCCCCCGGTCACTGTTTTGGATCCTGACTACTTCAAGTTCATATCTGATTTTGCGCTCCGTTTCCCCCAAGGCGTTCCCTCGATGTTGGGTTGCGAGAAGTTGACGGTTCGAGGCGATGTGACCTTCTTGGGGGGGGTCGAGTGTCACGGGCAGATTTGTTTCGAGAATGAATCAGGGCACCCACAAATCGTGGAGGCTGGCGTGTACCACGATCAAGTGGTAAGGCTCAATTGAGGGGGCGGTCGCTGCCAAACAAGCCATCGAGAATTTCCAGTATGAACGTTATGATTCAAAGTAGGTGGATAGGGGCTCTCGCCCTTCTCATTTGGGATCAGTGCCATGGAGACGAAACCTTCGTGGAGACGGGAACGTTTCGGCACCATCCTGACATTGAGATCGAGTTGTTTGTTGCCGAGCCACACGTGATCGATCCGGTGCCGCTCACCCTCGACGCTGCGGGTGATCTCTATGTGGTTGAGATGAGGGACTACCCGTATGGGCGGCATTTACCGGGCCACAAGGGCTTC
>DEAY01000110.1 GCA_002348345.1 Verrucomicrobia bacterium UBA2970 | reverse complement strand
TCTTCGAAGAATTAAAAGAGACCCGCCTTCATAGCTTGTTGAGGGACTCTAGCGGGAACCTCTGGTTTGGAACAGACAAACAGGGTGCATTCACTTTAAACCCCTCTACCGGTCAATATCAGCAACTGACCAAGGGCTCGAACTCCGCCAGTTTGGCATCCGATGTGATTCGAGATATTTATGAAGATCAATCCGGTGATCTCTGGTTCACCCATTACCCTAGCGGCGTCAGTCATATCAATCGGTCAGACGCCAGTTTCACAGCCATGAAACAGTCCTCGGTTCCAGGCACCGGTCTGACACATTCCTCCGTTACGGGCTTCGAAGAGGATGATGAGGGAAACCTGTGGATCACGACCGATGGAGGTGGCATCAACTATTGGGACAGAAATCAAAACACGTTCGCCGCCTACACTCCAAATGACTCAAGTCATTTTTCGGCATCCGGTGCCCTGAGCGTGGAACTGGACCAACAGCGATCGCTATGGGTGGGAACCTGGGGCGGAGGACTCAACCGGCTTGCCCCGGGAGAAGCCTCATTCAAGACCTACCTCCCTGATCCAGCCAATCCCAATAGTCTCAGCAGCCCGCACGTCTTCTGCGTATTGGAGGATTCCTATGGGAGTCTATGGGCTGCCACGCTGGATGGAGGACTCAACCGATACCGCCCTAAAATCGATGGCTTTACTCATTATTACGCGGACGTTAATGATCCAACGAGCATTGGCGGCAACCTGGTGTGGGTCCTCTACGAGGACCGAGACAAAAGACTGTGGGTGGGAACCAATTCCGGGTTCAATCTCTATGACAGGACTCACGATCATTTCGTCTCTTACACGATTCCGGAAAGCGATACCCTACAACCAATTAACTGGGTTTCCACTTTTCTCCAAGATTTCCGATCGCACCTCTGGGTTGGGACCATGGGGGGAGGGCTGCATGAGTTTGTCCCCGGCAAAGGATTCATTCGCCACTTGAGCGTGAAAAATGGACTCTCTGGAAACAGGATCTGCGGGCTCCTCGAGGATGAATCAAAAAACCTCTGGATCAGCACCTTCGATGGATTAACGCATCTCAATACTCAGACCGGTAAATTCACAATCTACCACGAATCCAATGGATTGCCAGGGCGACAGTTCAACCGGTTTACGGCCCACAAACGCCTTCGCAGTGATGAGTTATTGTTTGGCACGACCGAGGGAATGCTCATTATCAAGCCTGGGCAACTCGACTCGGTTGAAGCCCCCCCTCCGGTGGTCCTCACTAGGCTTCGATTGAACAATCAAATCGTCACCCCCGCCTCTCCTGAATCTCCCCTGGAAAAAAGCATTTCGGAAACCGATCGTTTGGAATTGGACTGGGGATTCTCTCTCATTGAAATCCAATTCGCAGCCTTGAGCTATCGGGGTTCGGCACAAAACTCATTCGAGTTCTACCTGGAAGGGGTCGATCAAGACTGGAGGAAATCGGGAAAAAACCAATCTGCTTCCTATGCCAATCTAGCTCCCGGTCATTACAAATTCATGGTGCGGGCAGCCAATCACCAAGGCGTCTGGAATCGTGAAGGAAAATCGATTACCCTCATCGTCCACTCTCCATTTTGGATGGAATGGTGGTTTCGGGGCATGGTTGTCCTGCTGTTCATGGGAGGCATCCTGGCGGTCGGATGGACCATCGCGAGGACCCGCATGCAAAAGCTCGTCCTCAAAGCGGAGCACGAGCGAAACCTGCTGAATGAAAGGGCCGAAATGAGGGAAACCCTTCGACAACATCAAAAGATGGAGGCCATCGGAACGCTGGCGAGCGGCATCTCCCATGACTTCAACAACCTCTTGGCCGGAATGGTCCTCAACGTTGAAAACCTGAAGGAAGACGAAAGAGAGCCCAAGTCTAAACCTGAAATCAACGAACTGGAACAACTGATCGACCGCGCTCAAGGCCTCGTCCGCCAGATTCTGACCTTCAGTCGCAACGAAGACATCCCCAAATCACCCGTGGATGTTGTCGCCGTCATCAGGAACGGTGTCAGCCTCATTCGAGCCACCATCCCGCAATCGATCGAAATCAGCGAACGTTTTCCCGAGGAGACATTGGTGGTCATGGCCTCGGAGACGCAACTTCATCAAATCATCCTGAACCTGGGTTCGAACGCAGCCCAAGCAATGAAGAACGAAAAGGGAAGGATTCACATCATCGCCGAGCGCTCGACCGCTCCTCAGGACCCTATGATTCCCGAAGGCCGGCGAGGACAACCCACCGTACGCCTCCAATTCGAGGACAACGGCGCTGGCATGGCTCCGAAGACCGTCGAACGCATCTTCGATCCGTTCTTCACGACCAAAGCTCGAGAGAAGGGCACGGGCTTGGGCTTGGCTGTGGTTTTTGGCATCGTCAAAAGCCATGATGGCCATATGACCGTGTCGAGCACGGAAGGCAAGGGAACCGTGTTTACCATTCACTTTCCTCTGGAGCTGGATCAGACCCTACCAACCGTTTCCAAGCCCCCCCGAGAGTTAGCCCCCCCGGAGAAACCCATCCGCCTCATGGTGGTGGACG
>DEAY01000348.1 GCA_002348345.1 Verrucomicrobia bacterium UBA2970 | reverse complement strand
CGCCCGCCGCCTCGTCGAACGCGGCGTCCGCTTCGTCCAGATATTCAACAAAGGCTGGGATCACCACCAGAGCATCTACACCGGTCTACCCCGACAAGCCCTGGGCGCCGACCAAGCCTGCGCCGGTCTGCTCACCGATCTCAAGCAACGAGGTCTGCTCAACGACACCCTCGTTATCTGGGGCGGCGAATTCGGCCGGACGCCAATGGTCCAGGAACACAATGCGGGCACCGGCGCGAAGACGGCCCCCGGCCGCGATCATCACAAGGAATGCTTCACCATCTGGATGGCCGGCGGCGGCGTGAAACACGGATTCACTTATGGCACCACCGACGAGTTCGGCTTCGGCGTGATCGAAAATGAGGTCCATGTCCACGATTTTCATGCCACCTGTCTCCACCTTCTTGGAATGGACCATGAGCGATTGACCTATCGCCACCAAGGGCGCGACTATCGCCTCACCGATGTCCATGGCCATGTCGTGCATGACATCATCGGATAATAAGTCGATCGCGGATTCCTCACTGAACGGAGGGATTCCACCGAGCGCATCAGCCTGACCGCCTCGTCCGTCTCAGGGCAGTCCAGATCTCCGCCATGGGCAGACCCGGTCCATCCACCACTGACGATCATGGTTGTGATGAGAACGAACGACCCCAACTTGGCGTCATTGAAACGCCGTTTCGTCTGGCCCACATCAGGCGACTGTCTTTCCTGGCATGGCAGCAGAAAGAAGTCTATGCTAGACACCTGAATCGGATATCCCATTGTCCGGCATACACTCGATGGATCTGCTTGCCACGATTCCCTTATTGGTGATCTTCACCGGCATCGGACTGAGCTACACACGGATCATCCCGGCGATCGCCGGGTTTATTTTGTCCGTACTCGGCGTTTTGATTGGACTGGGATGCTCAATCACCCTGCTCCTCACAGGAGCGTCCTGGGGATTGGCTGGCATGGCTGCGTTGCCGTTCATCGTCGCGGTCCCCATGGCCCTCAATGGTCTCCGCTACCCCGTTCTCAACGACGTCACGACCGACCCAGAGAATCCACCCGCATTTGAAGCCGCTGCCCAGGCCCGTCCCAATCAGAACCGCGACATGAGCTACCCTGAATCCTTCGGCCCCATCATCCGAAAGGCGTATCCGGACGTTCGTCCCCTAGTCGTGGACGAATCCCCAAACGATCTCTTTCGTCGCGTCGAAAAGTTCGCGAAGAACCAACCGGGTTGGGAGATGACCGACCGCGATCCAAAGAATCGAACGATGGAATGCGAGGTCACGAGCTCCGTCTTTCGTTTCGTCGATGATCTGGTCATTCGAGTGTCAAATCAAGACACCCGCACCCGCCTAGACCTCCGGTCGAAGTCGCGGGATGGCCTTGGCGATCTCGGAGCCAATGCAAAACGAATCGAGCGGTTCCTGAGACAGCTTGTGAGCGACCCCGGGCACCCAGGGCAGTCTTCAAAAATCAAATCTAGCTGACCCGCACCGTGCCTGGATTCTCGGACGGACAACCCTCAACCGTCCATTTCGGTTTGGCTCGGTTTTCCGCCCTCGCTGACCGATCGGTTGTCAAGTCATGCTTTCTCTCATCCGGAGACATGACCCGAGCGATCCGCAGAGTGCATCACAAAAAGATAACCACGAAAAACGAGTGGGTCCCCAGGAGTTTTCTCTGGGGCCCGCTCACATTGATTGGATTGATGGCAACGTCTTGTTTGGGTCAACCGATCAATCGACCGCCATGTCGAGGTCGCCAGGAACATCCGAGCTCATCGAATTCTGTGAGGTACCTCATCAGAACAAAGAGCCAGGGATTGACAGCTCAAAGGGTCAAAGACCAACCCGAATTCCCATGAACACCCCCCTTCGCTTGTCCGATGCGATCTGATCGGTTTATGTCACTCCTTGGGCCCCAACATCAACCATGCTCACAGGATCCCGTCCACCACAGCCTTTACCCGATCAATCAGCGCTGGGAAGAATCTGGAGCTGCTCACTTAGCGGAAGATCCAAGAAGGTTTCGAATTCGGTGATGAACTCGGCCGAACTCCGACCGAAGGCCTTCTTGAACGCCCCTTCCCAGCCCAGTGTCTCGACATGGGGATGAAACGACTTGAGTAACACGTCCTGCCCCGAGTGATTCATCAAATAAGCGAGCGCCCATGCTCCGCCATCATAGGCCAACTGCCGACACTCGCTTTCATAGGAATCAGGGAGTAGTGACTCGCACTCCCCTCGCTTCGCCTGGATGTGCCTCATCTTGTTTGCCATCCGCTGCTCAAGGGACGGCCAGCCGCGGGGCGAGTTGTTCCATCTGGGCAGTTTTCCACTCGCCCAGAGCGTTGCTGCCGTTGTTTCCGCCATCGCCACGGCAGAGCCTTCAACAAACCAGACCGGCCCCATGAGTTCCCGTCGTCGTTTGTGGTCCGTCGATTGAATGAAGCCATTCTGAATCGAATGCCAATACTCATGAAGCAGTGTGACTTGCTCCCCCTCGCCGGCAATCTCGAGTTTCCCTGCAAAACCCAACGGCAAAGAAGAGGTCATATTATGAAAGCCCCACTGAGCCCCCCCGTTATGACCGGCACTGCCACGCGGCGTTCCACTTTCCATGGCATCGGCACCGATCTTTTGATACATGAGAAACCCATGGTCTTTGTTGCTTCGATCAGCTTCGCAAGCCTTTTGCGTCATGTCCCCCCGGACCACGCGACGTTCGCAATACCGCTTGGAAAGCTCGACGGCGGCATCCCGATCAGTGCCGAGCACCCAATACTCCAATCGCCCCGACGAGCCCCAGGTTTCGACCGCCACCGCCAGGGTCTCCTTCACGGCCTGCTCGACCGTTTCCGGCACATCCGAGGCAACAAAGACCTGCGTCTGATTCTCCTGCATTCGCCCAAAGATGTTGTTAGTCGCCGGAGCGGGGGCCACTTCCTCCGACAAGCCACACCAGGAATGCGACGCCGTCAGAAGCATCAAAAGCATCCTTCCGGCCAGTTGAAATATGGGTTTCATCCGGTTACTCCTTCTGGATTAAAACGATCCGATCCAGTCCTTTCCAGGGACAAGTCGACGTCAACATTCGGTCCTCTCGATCATCTTCTTGATCGTCCGGCATCGGCGAGGCGATCGATCTCCTTTCAGTCCCCCATTCCACAATGAAGACGCCGGCCTCCCTATTTTGGCCCCAGTTAGATAGTAGACCATGACTAACTGTCGCGGCTGTTGTTCGGGTTAGCAAGATCCTTCCGGCCCAAAGATCGGGCCCTGACACGAGGCACGGCCGCAGGATGTCGATCCGGCTCCAAACCTCCAACATTCTCGTCTCGGACGAACTCCTCCCCCGCCGCCCGTCATTCCCGGGCGAAACTCATCTCGATTCACGACCCCGATTCCCGTCAAGCCACTGTCATCCCCTCACCTCACTTTTTCGATTGTCATCCAGAACATGAAATGAGCCACCAGGCTCGCAATCGACAGCATCGAAGGCTCGCTCCCTAAGCCGTCCATAAAAATCGGAAAACGAGTGACAAACACTGATAGTAATACTACGCTTTTTCTAGTGTTACCATCCAAGGAATCGCTCCCCCAATGGCCTGTCGATTCCTAAAAGTGACACGATACTGAGTGAGAACAGATAGAGTTTTTGAGCCGATCCGAAGCCCGCTCTCTCCGCCATGAATGACTCAAATCAAACGATTGCCGCCCGACGCGCCGCCCCCACGATCAAGGCTCCCTGCCACTGAGAACCCCGATGCACTAAATCCGGAGTGGCTCGAAGGCCATGGATTGCTCAGTCTTTGCTTCATAATGTAGTCTGGTGGAGTCGATGGATCGCGTGGGATCGCCAACCGCTCCCGTTGCCCCGAGGCGATGCCTCAAAGCTTGGAACGCAGGCCTCCCCATCCGCAGACTGCCATTCTTGAGTTCAAGGATCAATGGCCCGGTGATGTTCATCGCCCCCAGATTCAGGCATAGACGAAGACGCTATCGGATTATTAAGAAGATTGGAGAGGAACTCCAACAAGGCTATCTCAGGGACCAAAGCCTCACCTTCATCGCTCTCTTCATCATCAGCGTTCTCTACACATTTTCCCCCGATTAACGGATCACGGTCTTCACCGCCTTGCGCCCCTCCTTCAGAATCGCCTCCCCTTCTGAAGGGGGAGACGATCGATCGACAGGGCAAGGGAACTCGCCGCACTTCCCCTTGGGATTCGCCACTCTCGAACGATCCAGAGGGCGTTCCGAAGAGCCCCCCCCCCTCTGCGCCGGCTCAACCACCCCGTCCGAAGGAGGGGGCGAACCCGTCCAACCACCGCTGTGCGCCAACCCGCCCCAAAGGCTTCTTGTTTTCAAAGCCGAGGATCAGGGTAACAGCCCAGTCGACGCGTTTAATTGTTCCAACGCTTTCATCGCGGCGTTGTGCCCCGGGATGCCGCTGACGGCACCCCCTCTCTTCGCGGCGGACCCACAGAGAAGAATATTGGGATCGTCCGTTTCAACGCCCCATGAACCCGCTTCATCATCGGACTCCACGAAAGGCCAGGTCAGATCGCCGTGAAAGATGTTTCCCTTGGGTAGGTGGATCTTATTCTCAAGATCCACCGCGCTCATTGCCTCGATGCATGGGGCTCCATGCGCGTCCCGAGCCAGGCAATTCTCGATGGGCTCCTCGAGAAACCGGTTGATGCCGGAGAGATATTTTTCCGCAACCTGATTTCGAATTCGGTCGTTGTCCTTCTCGAACAAACGATAGGGAAGATCAAGACCAAACAGGGTGATCGTGTGAAAACCGCGTCGTTTGAGATCCTCCGAGAGAATGGAGCTGTCCGTCAGGGTGTGACAGTAAATCTCTCCTGGTGGCTTTGTCGGGATCCGACCGGCCGTGCTCTCGCGGTAACTGGTCAGCATTTGCTCGTAGCCCTCGTCGATGTGAACCGTGCCGGCGAAGGCCTCATGGGCCTGGCATCGGTTCGACCGGAGCCTGGGAAGTCTCTCGAGCAGTAGATTCATCTTGAACCCGGCGCCTTCAATACCCGGCCTCTCCACGGAGCTCGTCCCACCCGTCATTCGCCGAAGCTCCTGTGCTGGTGCATTGCAAAGCGCCAGATTAGCATCGATCTCGCAGGCCTTTCCTGCCCTCTCAAACGCCACCGAACATCGACCTCGATCCGAACCCAAGCGAAGCACCTTTGCCCGAGTCAGAAACGTGACACGGCCTGTCGCCCGGGCCACCCGGATCAACGCGTCCATCAGGGCCCCCATTCCACCCACCGGCACTCTCCACTCACCGGTTCCCCTGCCGATGACGTGGTAAAGGAACGATCGATTCTGCAGGAGGCTTGGATCGCCTGGATACGTCGAAACGCCGATCAGACCATCGGTAAAGACCAGCCCACGGATCAGGTCATCGGAGATCAGACGTTCAATCAGGTTTCCGAGTGGCTCCTCGATCAAGGCCTCCCAGGCCCGGACTCCTTCTCGATTCATTCGGCCACGCATTTCCTTTCGCGTCACCAGCGGGGCGGTCAAACTTGGCCAGAGAACCGATGCCAGGCGTCGCTGTAAGTCCTCAAGTTCAAGGTAACCTCGGTAGTCACGCTCGCCTCCGGTCAGCTCAATAAAGGCCTGACGATTGCCGGCGGCATCGCCGTTTCGAATCAGGAGTTCGCGGAATCTTCCATCTTGAATTGCGGGAGTCCATGAAGCCGTCTTGCGCGATTGGAGTTGCAGATTGAGTTTGAGATCGTCAATGATCCGCTGAGGGAATAGGCTGACCAGATAAGAGTAGACGGAAAGCCTCGCGTCCACCCCGGGAAAGAGACGTTTCGACTGGGTAGCCCCTCCCATCTCCGGGTTGCGTTCAAGCACCACGACCGACTTCCCTGCCAGGGCCAGATA
>DEAY01000380.1 GCA_002348345.1 Verrucomicrobia bacterium UBA2970 | reverse complement strand
TCGTCGGCGCTAAACTGAAATCCACGGCCATCGATACTATTCTGAGTTCACCGAGTCTTCATGTCCGACACTACATGAAGACTCGGATGCCGAATTTTGGTCTCGATAACCTCAAGAGCTTTGTCGAGAACATCGGGATGGCGGACGACCATGCTGCGCTCGATGCCAACCCCGAATTCAGCGCCGCAGCGGCCAAAATCGGCAGGAAGTTGATCGGCACGACGGGCCTCGCCTGTATCACCTGCCACAGAATCGCCGGCCAGAATGCGTTGGCTATTCAGGGAATTGATCTCACAAGCGCCTTCGACCGTCTCAATCCCAGCTGGTTTGAATCGTTTCTTCTCGAACCGGCGAAATACAATCAGGACACTCGGATGCCCCAATTCTTTCCGGATGGCCAATCCCCGTTCATCGACATCCTTGAAGGAAACACCAAGCGTCAGATCGAGGCTATGTGGTCCTATCTGTCACTCAAAAACTCGCTTCAACTGCCCGAGGGGATTGTTCCCGTGGGGGAAGTGGCCATGGAACTGATCCCGATGAACACCCCGATCGTTCATCGAACCTTCATGGATGAGGTCGGCCCCCGGTCCATTTTGACTGGATTCCCCGAAAAACTGAATACGGCATTCGATGCCAATGTGGTCCGACTCGCGAAGGTCTGGCGAGGGCGCTTCTTCGATCACTCCGGGGTAGAGAGCGGCCGGACCGATCGTTTCTTGAAGCCGTTGGGAGAAGACATCCTAGACCTCCCGCCGGGTCCCGCGTTCGCATTACTCGCGTCTCCCCTCGATCCCTGGCCTCTGGTCGAGAAAACCAGCCGGAATACGGGGGGCAGTTTTCGAGGCTACGCATTGGACGCTCAAGGTTGCCCGACCTTCCGCTATCAATTGAGCGATGCCACCATTCGCGAAAAGTCGGAACCGCTCCTTTTCCCCGGAGGCACAATTCTAAAGCGCAGTTTCACCATCGAGCGCAACGGCAAATCACCCCTTTATTTCCTGGCCGCTCAGGGCCAGTCCATCACCGATGAGGGGGACCTCACATTCGGAGTCGACCAGTCCCGGATAAAACTCTCGGGATCACCCACCCCAAGGCCCATTTTCCGTACAGTGGATTCCGGACGCCAGTTACTCGTTCCCATTACCCAAGCCAATAGCACGCTCACTCAAACCATCGAATGGTAACCTCGAACCTCAGCCTCTCCAACATGATGAGAACCTACGCCACCCTCCTCCTTGCGGGCCTCTCCTTGAGCCACGTGGCCGCCCTAGACGAGTCGGACTACTATCGGATTGACACTCTTCCTACCGACAATCTCCGGATGGAAGTGGGAGCGATGATGCTCCGAAGCGACGGACGGATGATGGTCGGCACTCGAACGGGAGAGATCTACATTATTGAAAATGCCTACGGAGATCCCGGCCAGGCCAGGTTCAAGCTTTGGGCTCGAGGGATTGCACAACCCCTTGGACTCCTTGAGCTCGATGGCTGGATCTACACCGCCCAGCGAGGGGAACTCTCTCGTTTGAAAGATACGGATGGCGATGATCGCTGCGATCTCTTCGAGACCGTCTCGGACGATTGGGAAATCAGCGGTAATTATCATGAGTATAACTTCGGACCGCGAATGGGACCGGAGGGCGAGCTGTGGATTACCACCAACAAACCCTTCGGGGGCGAACCCTACGGAAGAGCCCACTGGCGAGGATGGGCGGTGAAGATCAATCCCAGAACCGGAAAAATGTCTCCGGTCTGCGCGGGGCTTCGGTCGCCGGCAGGCATCGAGGATAGTCCCTGGGGAGACGTCTTTTACACGGACAACCAAGGAGAGTGGTGCAACGCCTCGAAACTTTCGCACCTTGAATTCGGAGACTATCACGGCCATCCCCACGGTCTTATCACCAAGGAACTTGCGGGCGCCCCATTCAACGAATTCCCCGAACCGGTTTCTGGCACCTGGATGAAGGAGATGCACCTGCAGAACCCTCACTTTAAGATGCCAGCCGTTTGGTTTCCCTATGACAAGATGGGCAAGAGTCCAAGCGGACTCAAATGGGACCTCACTGAGGGAAAATTCGGCCCCTTTAATGGCCAGCTCTTTGTCGCAGACCAGCATCATGCGAGTGTGATGCGGGTCGTCCTCGAGGAAGTAGACGGCCATTGGCAAGGCGCGTGTATTCCCTTCCGAGAGAACTTCCAATGCGGCATCATTCGAATTTGTTTCGGAAAGGATCACTCCTTATTTGTGGGCCAATCCAATGCAGGATGGGGCGGCCGGGGCAACAAGCCCTGGGGCATTCAAAGGCTCCATTGGACGGGCGAGGTCCCCTTCGAAGTCCACACCGTCCACGCAACGCCGGAGGGCTTCAAGCTCACCTTCACACAGAACGTTGACCGCGAGGCGGCCACCAATCTGGCAAACTACGGAGGGGAGAGCTACACTTACAAACTGGAGAGCCGCTACGGCGGTCCTGAGGACGACAAAAAGAAACTGGAGATCACCTCCGCTGAGGTTTCACCCGACGGAATGAGTGTCACCCTCAAACTCACCCCTCTCCGAGCGGGTTATGTTCACGAATTGAAATTGAGCCATCTCAAGAACGCCCAGGGGATCGCCCTCCTCCATGAGGAAATCTACTACACCCTGGTCAATATCCCCGAAAACCTCGCCCTGTGAACCCCTTGGAGAGGGATGATGCAACTCGGAATTCTCTCAGACATCCACGATCACATTGAAGGCCTTCGAACGGCTCTTCAAACCTTGCAGGCGACGAACGCTCTCATTTGTTGCGGCGACCTTTGTTCCCCATTTATCATTAAGGAACTGGGCACCCGGTATCCGAACCCGATTCATATCGTGTTCGGGAACAACGACGGCGACCTGTTCCGCATCACTCAAAACAGCAACGCATTCTCGCAGATCCACCTACACGGCGAGTTGGCGGAGTTGGAGTTTGAAGGGTGCCGGATCGGGGTGAATCATTACGACACGATCGGCCGGGTCCTCGCCGAATCAAACCGCTACGACGTCGTCTGTTTTGGCCATAATCATCAATTCGAAGTGAGTCAAAGCGGCGAGACGCTGATCCTCAATCCGGGTGAAATCCTCGGAGGATTGACAGGTCAATCCACTTTCCTTTCCTTCAATCCGTCCGACCGGAGTTACCAAAAGCACACCCTCTAACCCCTTTTCCTGTGCGGCCTGGGACCCGGCCCTGGCAGCAACGAGCCCCACCCTCCGTTCTGACGGAAGCGGACCCGCTTCAGCCCCTTAGACGAGCCCAAGTGACGGGTTCATCTCACTGAAAAAGATGTCCCTCGCCTCCGGACCACCCACCCCTTTGCTTCCAGCCCCGCCTCCATCGCAGACCGGTCGAACTCCCTCACCTCGACACAGATCGTCCCCTGATCAAGGCGACAGTCCCCCCTTATCTCACCACGGCGACCCAGTCCTGATCGCGGTCCTCCGGAGGCAATCCAATGGACGACACCCTTCCTCCTTGAACGGTGTTCTTGGTCCCGGCCTGAAGCCCCCCGCCGTTTCGTGGATCATACCACCGAACCTCGAATTCGCCGTCCGTCCCGGACAAGTTCAATCGGGCCACCCCTCCCTCTGGCAGATAAACCACATAAACCTCGCCGGCTTTGGCAAAACAGTAGATGGAATTGTCATGCTTGGGATTCCCCACCAATTCATCGGCATTCTTCATTTCGGCGAAGGGAAGGGCCTCAAAAAACGCCAACGCGTATCGGCAATAATCCCAACTCTGATCCCGGCTACGCCAGTCCTCGCAAATCAGATCGTTCTGAGGGGCCCGGTATCCGAAGTAGTATTCCACTCCGGCTCCGCCCGCCATCAGGGTACCCCATAAGGTTTGCTTCCGAACTTCATGTTGTGAGTAGATTCTTTCCCCGGTCGAATCCACGCCCGCAAAGCCCTCATAGCCCCAATCGGGCACCTGCCCATGGGCGGCCGAACCCGATTCATCAAACGCCACGACCCAGGGTTGCCCTGAGGCAACCGACTCATTGACCCATTTCACGGTTTGCCAGTGAGTATCGGAAATGTGACTATTCTGCAGGGACATGCCGCTCAACACGGACTGATCTCCCAACAACGGTCGGTAAACCTTATCCTGTTGATTGGGGAACGTGTGAACCACGATCAAATGATCATAAGGATCGAGGTCACGAATGTATTGGGCCATGGCCCGTTGCTGTTGAGTCGACTGAGTATTCTCCTCTCCAAGGTTCCAGTTCAGCGCCAACGCGTGGGCAAAGCGGGCGACCAGTTCCCGGCAATACAGCTTCCGCTCAGGACCGAGGTCTCCGCCGTCCAAACTCTCGGGGATTGCCACCCGGGTATTCTGCCCCCGCACATTGTCATCAATTTCATTCTCCTGGAGTTTGAAGTGCAGATAATGCCCTGAGCGAGTCCCGTGATCAAAGACAATGCCCCATTGATCCAACTTGGAACAATCGTAATGGAACTTGTCCTCCCGCGAAACAAAGGGCCAGATATTGTCTCCGTCGCCCCCGGCATTATAGGGCAGAAATGAGAAAACGTTGCACCCTTTGCCGGCAAGATAATTCAAGGCCCCGATCATCCCCTTCCCCTTCCCTTTTTTCCAAACCGGATCGCCCTCTCGCCAGTCCCTGAGATGAGGAGCCCAGGTCTTTAGAGGAACGTTTTTCTTTCGAGCTTCCGTCCCGTCAAAGTCGGCATATCCCAAAAACGTCTCCGGAGCATCAGCACCCGCCTTCAAAAAAAACTCCCCCGAACCGGCGAATCGGAGGTAGCGTTGTCCCACGTACTGTAAGCGACCCTTCGCCCGCAAGTCGCGCCCCTCCTTGTCGGAGGCCGCGACGGGAAAGCTCACCTCGACACCATCGAACCCTGGCAACAAATCGGTGTGCGCGGTGCGATCGATGGCGGCGTCCTTTCCCATCACGAAGGAAACCTTGGCGTTCCAGGTCCCCACTCGGTCAGGAACAAAATGAGCTCTCCATTGGTTGCCCGCCACAGCTGAGGAGTTGGCCGCGTTCCCATCCGCCGCAAAATAACCGGGAACCTGGTATTCCTGCCCACCCGCCTGATGCGTGAAGGTCACCGTCATGCAAAGATCTCGAAAGGGGTTCGGAAGGTTGTCCAACTCGTGTGCATAGGGTCCGTTTTGAGTGAGGGTGATCTTGTGCCATTGCTTGAGTTCTCCGGACAAAGACAGATTGCCGTCTCCTGCCGGCAATCGGGGCATGACCAGAGACGGCCCCGGTCGGATGGCTTGGTTCGCCTCGGGAAGTTCCGGCACTCCACCCGATCTTAACCGGGATTGCGGCCCGGTTCCCCGGGGGCGGGCAAATTCCCGATTGGTTGTCATCAAGAACTTGTCGAATTCAAATCCGTCTTCCCTCATCGAGAATTGCACCGTGTGCACACCGGCCGACTCGATATCCAGGAAAATCCGGTAAGGCTCGCCACAATGATGAGCCTGAGTACGCTGCTTGCTCTCCCAC
>DEAY01000292.1 GCA_002348345.1 Verrucomicrobia bacterium UBA2970 | reverse complement strand
GCGATCAAGAAGGGGCTCGTGACCAAGGCACCGCGGCGCAAGTGGCGCAAGGCAGCGGCTTGACGACGACGAGTTGAATTTCTTTTTTGAGCGGCGTCCTTTTGGGGCGCCGTTTTTGTTAGCAGGGATGTCGTTCCTGGTCAGCTTCCCTTGTGGAGGTGCATCATGCTCCTTCGCGCTTCCCGATCGGCCTCTTTGGCTTTGAGGTCACGGCGCTTGTCGCGCTGTTCTTTCCCCTTGGCCACGCCGAGCTCCACTTTGACCTTGCCATTTTTCCAGTAGAGTGAAAGCGGGATCAGGGTGTGACCGTTGATCGATTCGAGGCCGAACAGCTTCCGGATCTCGCGCTTGTTGAGGAGGAGTTTCCGTTTCGCCTTGGGAAGGTGGTTATAGAGATTCCCGTGATGATATTCATCGATGTGGGCGTTGTAGAGAAAGGCCTCGTCGTTCTCGATCCGGGCGAAGGCATCCCTGATTTGGGCTTTGCCCGCCCGAAGCGCCTTCACCTCGGTGCCCTTGAGAACCAGGCCTGCCTCGAACGTTTCGAGGATATGATAATCGTGCCGAGCCTTTCGGTTCTTGAGGATCTCCTTCATCGGCTCGAGAGGGAGGCCCTGATTTGATCCAGGGCCAATGGATTGGAAGACGAAGCGTGGACGGGGGGGCGCCCTAGGCGGTCGGGGTCTTTTCGGCTTCCTCTTCGATCGATTCCCAGGTGATCTTCTCCTCAATCAGCTCAAGGAGCGCGATGTCGGCAATGCCCAGACCGGCCGTTTCTTCGATCAAGGGACGACCCGAACCGCCACCGCCTGAACTCAGTTGCCGCACCCGGCGTGAGATCGTATTGATCAGAATATTGGGGTTGGAAACTTTCTCCGAGGCTTCTTTGACTAATTCGCTGTTCAAAATGAGTGCTCCTAGAATTCGAAACGAGGAGAAATCCTACTGATTTGCCCCCCCGAAGCAACAGCTTTTTTGACAAGAAACTTACCTTGCCGACAGCCCTGTCAATCCGTAAAACGGCCCGATGCCGTCCCCGACCCGGAAAAAGCGTGCCGCCGCAGGGCCTCAATTTGATCTCGCCGCCTATCTTGATCGGGCCGTGCCGTTTGTCGACCAGGGGTTGGATCGCTTGCTGCCTCCGGCCAGAACGAAGCCCAGGACCTTGCATGAGGCGATGAGATACTCGATCTTCGCCGGCGGAAAGCGATTGCGTCCCGTCCTGTGCCTTGCCGCGGCCGAGGCCTGCCGCGGGGATTGGGAGGCGGCCCTTCCGCTGGCCTGCGCGGTAGAGTGTGTTCACACCTACTCGTTGATCCACGACGATCTTCCGGCAATGGACGATGATGATCTGCGGCGAGGGAAACCGACCAATCACAAAGTCTACGGTGAGGGGGTCGCGATCCTGGCGGGCGATGCGTTGGTGACTCACGCGTTTGAACTGGTTGCCGGATCCCTGGGCTGGGCTCGATACAATCACCAGGCCCTGGTCGGAGAGCTGGCCCACGCCGCGGGGTCTCTCCAACTGATCGCGGGCCAGGTGGCAGACCTTGAGGGGGAAGGGGCGCAACTGTCCCGGGCGGAGCTCAAGTATATCCATGAACGAAAAACCTCCGCTCTTCTCTGTTGTTCGGTTCGGCTCGGCGGAATGAGTGCCAATTGCAGACCCGGGGAGCTGAAGGCACTGACGGATTTCGGTTATCATGTCGGTCTGGCCTTCCAGGTGATCGATGACATCCTCGATGTCACGCAGAGCACTGAAAAACTCGGTAAAACGGCGGGAAAGGATGAAGCGGTGGCCAAGGCCACATACCCGAGTCTCGTGGGAATGGAGGCGTCCAGAGCCATTGCCCGTCGATTGACTCGACGGGCCTTCAGGGCTCTGGAATCGTTTCCCAAGAAACGAGCGGCGGCGCTCCACGCACTGGCGGAGTATCTACTCAATCGGGACCACTAGACCATTGAGCGCGGCCCCGGGCTCGACGGGTATGCAAGGCATCGGAAGCTCGTTGCCTTTCCGGAAGAGGAGAGGTTGCGCGGCCCCGGGGATTTTCCTTAAAGGGTTGAGTAATACGCGTCGACTTTGTCCGCGACGTCCTTGAAATCGATGTCGACCTCGTAGATCAGTTTATACTGCTCGATCGCCTCCGCTGTCTTGTTGCTTTGCTCCTGAACCGTGCCGAGTTCGTAGAGCAAGGCCTTCTTCTCGTCGTCCATCTCGGGTTTGTCCTTGAGCGCCGACTGAAGGGTGCGTTCGGCAAGATCGAGCATGCCACGCTGGCGAAAGCACTGGGCCAGGAGCCGCTGTGCCTTCGGTTTGAGATGCGGATTGTTCTGGGCCCGCTGGAGTTCCTTGATGGCCTCCTTGTAGTCCTTCCTCTCGAGATGGTGCCGTCCCAGGTCGAGACGGAGCTGGAGATCGGTGGGAAAGCGTTCGGCCAGGCGCTTGGCGTTGTCAAAATGGAAGTTCGCCTTGTCCTGTTGGACCGATTGGTATTCCGATTCGTAGGTGTCGCTTGCCGGATCCAGTTGCTCGGCCCGCCGATCGAATTCGCCCAACTTCAGCTCGGCGACGATCCTATGCACCTCGGCGTTGTTGCCGTGATCCGATGCCGCCAGTTCCTCGAACAAGGGGAGGGCTTTCTCGACATCATCGGCCCCCCGATAAAGATCCGCCAGCCTCTGCAGGTTGTCGAGATCGCCGGGTTCCGTTTTCCGCCTCGCCTCGTATTCAGCCGCCAGACGATGGATCGATTCATCCCCCTTCGCGCTCCGCTGTTCGTCTTCCAGGCGGACGGCTTCGTTCTCGTCACGCAGGATGTCGCGGTAGCTTCCATCGCCATCGGCGATTTTTTCATAGCCGCCCTCGCCAAGGGTACGTTTGGCCGTGGCGTTCTTCAGCGCCTGGATGAGATCCGGGTCATTGGGGTGCTCGCGATTGAGGTCTTTGAGGAGATCCTCCGCCCTTCGGGCATTGCCGGCCGCCACCAAGGCCTCTCCGAGCCGGAGGGCCGTTTCCTTGTCTCCCGCCGAGTGGCGGTAAGCGATTTCGAGCGACAGAACCGCCGTCTTGGGAAACTCACAGAGCATGGCCGCTTGAGCCAGGGTTTTGTGAGCCAGAACGCTGCTGGGATCATGGGCCAGGATGGGCTCCAACTGGTGGAGGGCATCCACCGGATTCGTGCGCAAGGCGATCTGGGCCTTGGCCAGTCCGGAGGAGGAGCTTGCGGTGCCAAATACCTTCTTCAAAAACCCCGTCTTCCCGTCCTGGCGCTTGACCTGGGTCGCCCTGAGCACTTCACGAGCATCATAGCAAGCGGGCTCCTGCTTGAGGATGTTTTCAAGCAGGGTAATGGCGTAATCCAAGTTATCTCGGTCGAAGGCCTGACGAGCTTTCTCGTATTGCTCGCGCAGCGGGCCGGGAAGGGTGTTGGCTTTCGTCTCGCGCATCAATTCCTTATTGATTGGTTCGTTCCGCTGCTTAAAAAGAAGCAGATACCGAACCATTTACGGTGAAATGGAGGACGGATCAATGTTCATTTTCCGTCCCAAGATTACGCTTGCAGGGAACCGTGTCTTCCCCTTAGCTAGCTACCTGCTGCGGTTATGGTGGAATTGGCAGACACGCAACCTTGAGGTGGTTGTGCTCACAAGGCGTGCAGGTTCAAGTCCTGCTAACCGCACCAACTTTTCCTGGGGAAAACCCCCAAAACACCTCCGCTGGCACAGATTGGACACAGCAACTCCCTCTATTTCAAAGGCCCCGTGCCGGTCGGGGGCTACACCAAAGAATGGGGATCTGTGTTTTTCAATGGTTTCTAGTTTTCCGATCCAGCCGCATAGAGCAATGACTCTGAGGCGGTAGTTTTCAAGTTTCTAAACCCTTAGGCGACCCGCTGGATAAGCTTCATCTTGCGATGAAAACGCTCGGTGATTCCATTGCTCCAGGTGAAGTGCCTCATGCGGACGATCTCTTCCAACCACGCTTCCAACGTGTTGGAGAGCGTCTTTATGGCTTCAAGGCCACAGGCCGTGAGGTCTGCCAATAGATCCGTCCGTTCCGGGATCCTTTGACGACAAGACTCTTTGCAAAGAGTCTTGAGCTTGAGGAGTTCTCGTAGCTTCAGTTGCTTGCCATAGAGCTCCCGTATAACTGGTCCCTTTCATTCAGGTTCTCAGGATTCTTGCGGAGGGCCTTGAGCAAGCCCCGGCGATTCTTCAGTTCCGGGACTAGCATGCGACAGAAGCTCAGGAAATCATGCTGAATAATCCGGATGACGTGGAATCGATCCGACACGATCTTGGCATTGAGAAATCATTTTCGGATCACTTGTCGATAAGATGAGGAGAGGTCGATCCAGACAACCTTGACCTTCTCCCGGCCTCTTAATGAGCCTAGAAAGGCCAGTAAATCCGCCTGTCTCTTCTAAGGTGACCGCCGAGAAGCGGGCCATTGAGAATGTTAGGTTCTGGGGCTAGCCCCAGAACCTAAACATGAAG
>DEAY01000190.1 GCA_002348345.1 Verrucomicrobia bacterium UBA2970 | reverse complement strand
CGGTGAGGAGGCTCAACTCATTCCCTTCGGCCGGTCGACTCGTGGTCCGATAGAACAGAGCGCCGAGATCTTCCTCGAGGTGATCGGCTCGAATTGGGTCACTCATGCGCTGGGCCATGAGGGTCATGAATCGATTGTTCATCAGCGACAAGGCTTGCAGCGGAGTCAACGTCTCAGAACGTTTGTCCACAATCATCGAAGGATCAGCGCAATCCAGCGTCGTCATGAAGGGCTGTTGTTGAGACCGGACCAAGAAGCGATAAATCGACCGCCGATGCGATCTCGGATCAAGCGGGTCATGAAGGTGGTATTGGTAGTGAGGCGAATGCTCCGGCTTTTCAATCACGAAATCTTGGAATGAAGGACCGTACATCTTTCGATCCAGGCTGTCCGCCAACCAGAGCACCGAATCCCTGATCGACTCAGCATCCAACCGCCTTCGATTCATCCGCCATAGCAATCGGTTTCCACCATCCACCCCTGCTGGGTGCTCGCGAGTCGCGGATTCCTGGCGATAGGTCCGGCTGGTCACGATGAGTCGGTGAAGCCCCTTCAAGGATTGTCCGTTGTCCCGAAACTGGACCGCAAGCCAATCCAAAAGCTCCGGATGGCTGGGCCGCTGACCCATCCGTCCGAAATCGTTTGGCGTGTCCACAATGCCCCGCCCGAAGTGGTGTTGCCATAATCGGTTCACGATGGAGCGCCATGTCAGCGGATTGTTTCGGTCCAGAATCCAACGCGAGAGGGCGATGCGACGATCGCTTTCGACATGGGCATCGTGAAGTTCAAAATAATCTTCACTGGGGGTGAAAAGATCGACTGCGCCGGGCCGGACCCGTTGCCCAGGCTGCGTGATATCGCCTCGGTGCAAAACGTGGATTTCCCTTGGTTTACCCCCCTGATGGCCCGTCCCTCGAAACGCGCCCCGTCCCGTGTGAACCCGCCCGACAAATAATTTCAAGGGCTGCGGGAGGGCAGCGATTTCCCGTTTCCGGCCGCCCAATTCCCGTGCCACAGCCGATGCTTCCTGCCTCAACTCTGGAGAGACCCGCCGTTCGAACTCGGCTTGGCGATCGGCTTTGAGTCTCGCTAGTTTTGCGAGGGTCTCCTCGGTCTTTCGTTTGACCCCAGGATAAACGCCATCCACCAGGTTTTTCTTTCCCCAGCGCTCTCCGCTTTCGATTGAATCCAAGGCGCTGACCTCTTTGCCCAGAGCCAGATTCCGTCCCCCGGGATCAAGCACCGTCATCTCGGCAAGTGCAAAGATGTAGTCGTTGCTTCGCGGGGCGAGCTTCGTCGCCGTGATGCGCACAAAGCGAAGAGGTTTGCCATTGAGCAGGACTCGCTGCCGATGCTCTTTGGGATTGGTAACATCCTCATCCGAGTAATCCGCCACCACGACTGGATTCTCATCAAAGGTCTCCCCATCGGAAATCTCAATTCGATACCTCACCGGAAACCCAAACCCGGCTCCAATTCCCTGATAGTCATCGTTGGCCGGCATGTATTCGATGCGTTCTGCCACCTTGACCCCACCCAAATCAATCTGCACCCATTTCGACACCTCCGCCCGATCCTCGATGACGCTGTGGTAGCCATAGGCAGGGTGTCTTTCACTCGATCCTTCCAGCCGATTGATTTCGGCATCCAGCTGGACGAGTGAGTCACCCGATGCTTCCTTGATCTGCCGATTGAGTTCTTCGCGTCGCCCTTCGAGTTCAGCAAGGCTCGTTTCGAGGCGAGTTCGTTCCCTGCGCGTCCTGGGATCCGGATCAAAGGAGGCTTCCGATCGGTCCACCGCAGCAAACACGGCTTGCAAGCGATAATACTGCTCCATATTGACCGGGTCGAACTTATGGTCATGGCACCGGGCACATTGCACGGTCAAGCTGTTGAAGGCGTTGAGCGTGGTGGTCACCATGTCATCCCGGTCGAGGTGGCGAGCGATTCGCCCATCAACCTTTGTTTCCGGAACTTCAGCATGACCAATGAGGTCCCAAGGCCCAGCGGAAATGAAACCGGTCGCCGAGAGCCCATCCAAGGTGTTTGGATACAGCGCGTCCCCAGCGATCTGCTCCTCCACAAACCGGGAATAGGGGCGATCATCATTGAAGGCCCGGATGACATAGTCCCGGTAGGGCCAGGCGTTGGGGCGGGGTTTGTCCTTGTCATATCCATGGGTTTCACCGAAGTGGACAAGATCGAGCCAATGTCGAGCCCAGCGTTCCCCAAAATGCGGTGACGCGAGATAGGAATCAACCAGGCGCTCGTAGGCATCGGGACGGGGGTCATTCTCAAAACGCTCAATGTCTTCAGGACGGGGTGGGATTCCCAGCAGGTCGTAGGAAAGCCTTCGGATGAGCACCGCCCGACCTGCTTCAGGCGAAGGGGTCAATGCCTCGCGAGCCAATCGATCAAAAATGAAGTAATCGATCGGATTACGGGCCAGCGAGTGAAACTCAACCGGCAGTTCAGGAATCCTGACCGCTTGAAGGACGCGCAACGACCAAAAGGATTCGTCCATTTCAGCCAGCGAATCAGCCAAGGCCTCGGGCCAGGAAGCTCCGGAATCAATCCATCCCGTCATTTGCTCGATAATGGAAGACGCAACGCGATCCCCCTTGGGAGGCATTCGCTCTTCCGGATCGTTACTCGAAAGACGGCGAATGATCTCGCTCTGCCCCCCCTGCCCGGCGATCCAAACGGGGCCCGAATCCCCTCCCTTCAAGGCCTCTGCCCTGAGGTCCAACCGCAACCCTCCTTTCTGCTGTTTCTCACCATGGCACTGGACACATCGGTCAGCAAATAAAGGCAGAATCGAGGACTCAAGGATTTGGGCTCCAAGCGATGATTCATCGTTTTCCGCAAGACAATGAAGGGCGACAAAGCAACAGAGTGCGATGCTTCTCAAGAGGGGAAGAGGCCGGCACGCCCTCAGCGCGTTCCTTCGATGGGTCATACTAGAAGCTAACATCGGGAATCCGTGTATTTTGCCAGGGCGGTGCTTCAAGTCAATGCAGCGCTTTGTCGTTTCCACCGTTCTCTTGGGTAAATCTCATAGTGAAATCCTCCAGATGGCGAACGCCATTCAACGAATCGCACCAAACAAGACAGATTTGCCATTGTTCCGCCCCGATCAGGTTGATAGGATCCAGCTAAGCCTGGTGTCCGTCATGAAGAACCGACTTCTTATTGCCGCTTTTGTGATCGTCGCCTCGGCCTCGTCCTCAGCCTCACCTGAACCCGAGGCCCGCCCGCCCGGTGAGCAGGGGGTGGAGGTTCAACTCTTCGAGGCGCTGAACCCGTCGGCTCCGCTCGATCTCAGCCAGGCCACTGAAACAGATCGATACCGGGAACCGGCTTTTGGGTTTGTCACCCTCCCGATCAAATACTCGCCCAACGGGCTTCCCCTTGATCGATCGAGCCCTTTTGCCCTGAGAGCCCATCTGGCGAAGCCCCTTCCGGAAGGCCGCCATCAGATTCGTTTGAGGGCCAAGGGATCCGCCCAACTGCGAATCATTCAAGGGAAGCAAATCCTTTCCCTTCAGACTAAGCCTCAGCGACCCAACAAGTCCTCTCACGACGTTCTCCCTCCGCCCCCGTTTCAGGACCCTCATTTGCCTGAATTGAAGGCGGTGTCGGCACCTCATCAGGAGATTGAACTCCACTTCTATTCCGACGGCACTGCGGTCGAGTTCGAATTGATCTCGATCATCGGCGGAAAAGGATTGGTTCCTTCACCTGCCGAGTTGTCCGTCAGCGTCGCCCCTTACGGAGAATTGCCTCTCCTCCTCAGCGCCACCGACCGCATTCCATTGACTCGCGAGGCATGGGCGGCGTATCGCGCCGAACGAATGGCCTTTCACGCCGAGGCGAACGATGATCGAAGACGGGAAACCACCCAGGAGGTCAGGCAGGCGTGGGAGGGATACCACGAAACGGTGAGGGATTAGGTGAGCACATCGCTT
>DEAY01000191.1 GCA_002348345.1 Verrucomicrobia bacterium UBA2970 | reverse complement strand
GTCTTAATCCGGTTCCCGCTTTGAAAGAGGCTGTCATCGATACAGCATGAAAACCATCGTCGCCCACGCAGCCAACGAAATCAGAATCGTTGACACCCCCATCCCGAAACCAGGCCCCTATCAAGCCTTGGTCAAAACAGAATTCGCCTGCATCTGCAATCACACAGACAGCGAACTCCTCCGCGGAAGTTTTCCAGGGATGGAGCAAGCGTTCCCATTCGCTCTCGGCCATGAAAGCGTGGGAGTCGTTCAAGAAGTCGGTGAAAAGGTGCGCCATTTCAAAACAGGCGCGCGAGCCATTAGCGGCTTGGTATTCGACCTGGGAGTTCCGGGCTTGGAATCGGGCTGGGGCGGCTTTTGTGAATACGTTCTCGTCAACGACCACGAGGCCATGGTCACCGATGGCGTCGACAATGAGGCCAACGGTTGGATTGAGGTGTTCGAGATTCAAACGCCCCTCGCGCCTGACATCCCGCCCGAAGACGCCGTGCTCCTCTGCACCTGGCGAGAGGTCTTGGGTGCGTTCCGCGATTTCCACTTCCAACCCGGAGACGATGTGCTGATCTTTGGCGGCGGTCCTGTCGGACTGAGCTTCGTTAAACTAGGAAGGCTCTTTGGTCTCGGATGGATTGGATTGGTCGACCGCCATCCCGAGAAGCGGAGCAAAGCCGAGGCATTCGGAGCTGACGCAACTTTTGACCGAGAGGATCCCGCCTTGAACGACTTGACGAAGATTCGCGGGAAGAAGCTGGATGCCATCGTCGACGCCGTCGGATCTCCCAAACTCATCGACCAAGGCCTCCCTCTCCTCAAGCGAGCCGGAAGTTTTTGTGTTTATGGTTTCTACGCCGGGCTGAAGCAATTCTCGATCTCAAATCATTTGGGTGATTTTAACTACAACATCTTTGTCCATCAGTGGCCGACCCGCCTTTTTGAAAAAGAGGCCCAAACACCCCTTTGCCAATGGATTCGGGAAGGGAAATTATCCGGACAAGAATTCACCTCCCATCGCTTCCCGATCAGGCACATCGATCAGGGCTTTGACGCCGTTCGCAATCGAAAAGTGATCAAAGCGCTCCTGTCCTATTAACGGAAACCCAACCAACACCACTCAATCAACCCCAACCCCAACATGTCTCACGCCTCCAATCCGTCTGACAAAAAGCTATTCTGGGCCTGTTTCATTGCCCTGGTCGCCACCTCCTTCGTGTTCGGTCTCCGGGCCAACATCATCGGCGACTGGCAATCCGACTTCGGTCTTACGGAGGCAGACAAAGGGACGATTCTTGGGGTCGGCCTCTGGCCTTTTGCCATCAGCATCATCGTTTTCAGCCTGATCATCGATTCCATCGGCTACAAGACGACCGCCTATCTTGCCATGGCGTGCCACATCGCCTCCCTTGTGTTGACGCTCCTGGCAAAGACACCGACGGCACTCTACTGGAGTGTTTTTCTCATCGCGATCGCCAACGGAATGGTCGAAGCCTTCATCAATCCGGTCGTGGCCACGGCCTACAAGAATGAAAAGGCCAAATGGCTCAACATCCTCCATGCCGGCTGGCCGGCCGGTTTGGCGCTCGGAGCACTGACGGCGATCGTTCTCGGGGACTCGAACTGGACCGTCAAATACAGCATCTGTTTTATCCCCGTCATCATCTACGCCGTGATGGTCATCCCCTGCAAGTTTCCCGTCAATGAACGGGTGGCGGCCAACGTTTCATACAAGGAAATGCTAGCACAAGTGGGAGGCATCGGCTTCTTCATCATCACCTGGCTGTTGGTTCTCGGCATCTCACAGATCATCAGCAGCCTCAACCCACAATTCGAGATGAGCGATTGGTTGCCTCCGGTTCTGGCCATTGCGGGAGGGATCGCCGCTGGAGTCTACACCCGGAGTTTGGGGCATTGGATGTTCCTCCTCATCCTCATCACCATGGGGCCTTTAGCCACCACCGAGCTCGGGACCGACAGCTGGATGCCGGACCTTCTCGGCGCCGATTTCACCCCCGCACAGGCGGGTTGGATTTTCATTTATGTCTCCACCATCATGACCATTCTCCGGTTCTTCGCTGGCCCCATTGTCCATCGATTCTCGCCTGTGGGACTGCTCGTCATCAGCGCGATCGTTTCCATCATCGGCCTGGTTTTCCTGTCCAAAGCAGCCGCCTTCATGATCATCGTCGCGGCAACCGTCTACGCCCTCGGCAAGACCTTCCTCTGGTCCACAACGCTCGGCTTGGTTTCTGAACAATTCCCAAAGGGCGGGGCATTGACCCTCAACGGGGTATCGGCCGTCGGCGCGTTGGGAATGGGAATTCTTGGTGCCCCGATCATGGGCGGGCTGCAGGATGTCGGCATCGACCGTGATCTCAAGTCCCAACAACCGGCGATTCACGCTCAGGTTCTGGGCCCAACCAAAAACGTGGTTTTCCTGGGAAAGGTCAACGCCCTCGACGAAGATCGAATCAGGTCCCTGAGCGCGGAAGATCAGCAAACCGTGACCACAATCAAGTACCCACACAAGAAGGCTGCCTTCACTCAGGTCGCCGTCCTTCCAACCTTCATGTTGCTCTGCTATCTCGTGATTTTCTTCCATTTCAAGCGCCAAGGCGGTTACAAACCCGTGACCATTGGGACCGAACGTTCAGAATCCTAAGCTCATCCATCGCACTTTCCAGGGGATTCCGCCCTGGTTGAGGTCAACCGCATTGAGCGTTCCCCAGGGAGGGACGATCACTCGGAACCCTTTCTAATCGGTGAAAAAAGGAGCGATTAGGGCATCGCGATAGGAGCGATGATTCGATGAATCTTCCTCCGCGCTTTGATTCTCCAGCGGCGGCTTGCTGCCACGAAGCCAGGCACTGAATCACCCAGCTGGGGTTTCGTGAATTGCGAAAATGCGGGCATGATTCTCCGGCGGACCTTTCGCACCGTGCCTCAACCGGGAAAGGTCCCGGGCCGATCGCCCGCTCCCACCGAATCCGACCGCCGCGGAAGCGAGGAACTCTACGGCATCACTCTTCCAAGGCTCGGGCGCTCAAGATCGGTTATTGTGGTTTCCCCCCCACCTGCTAGCTTCACTCCCAGTGAACGACATTCGACTCCTCCCCCTCTCGGTCTTATTTGCTAGCCTGGGACTCTTCGGGCAAGAGACGACCTCTCCGGACCCGGCGGAAGCGATCGATCCCGTCGAAACCGCCTATCAGCAACTCCTCGAACTTGATGACGCCGCGCTCAAGAAGATTGATGAGTGGATTCGCGCCAGCCAGCGTCCCGACGCCAAGGAAGCCGACACCATCGCGCTCGCGGGAAAAATCCAAGCGGAAATTGCACCCGTCCATGAAGCCTACAAACTCTTCATCAAGACCCATCCGACTCACGCCCGTGCCCATTTGACCTACGCCAGCTTTCTCACGGATATCGGCAAGGAGGACGAATCGCTTTCTCTTTTGATCAAGGCAACCGAACTCGACCCGAACTTACCCGCAGCCTGGAATAATCTTGCCAACTACTACGGGCATTTCGGCGAAGTGAAAAAGGCCTTTGGCCACTATGAACGAGCCATCGAAATCGCCCCCAAGGAATCAGTCTACTACCACAACTTTGGAACAACGGTATTTCTTTTTCGCAAGGACGTTCGCGAGCATTACCAAATCACCGAGGAAGAGGTCTTCGACAAAGCGCTGAAGCTCTACGAAAAAGCCCTTGCCCTCGACCCCAAGAATTTCGACCTCGCGGAAGACATCGCTCAAACCTACTACGGCATCCGCACTCAGGACGTCCCGAGCCGGATGGCTCGCCCGGCCGCCGCCCTCAAGGCCTGGCGCTACGCGGAAACCCTGGCCCCGAGTGATTTCGAGAAACAGGGCGTTTTTGTTCACAAGGCTCGGGCCCTCATCGAACTCATGCAGTTCAACGACGCCCGGCAACAACTGGAACAGGTCAACCTCCCCATTTACCGGGAACTCCGCGATCGAGTGGGGCGTCGCGTCCCCGGCTATCAGGCGACCTCGCCCCCCGAACCGACTCCGACCGACCCGCTCCGAGCGCAGCCTCCCTCAAGTCCACCTCTCCCCTGAACCCTGAACCCTGACCTGCCGATGCTAGAATCCGTCGCCACACAACTCAATCTCGAGGGAATCCAACGTCACATCTTCCTCTGCGCGGACCAGTCGGAAGCAAAGTGTTGTCCCGTTGATCAAGGCCTGGAATCCTGGAATTATCTCAAGCGGCGCCTCAAGGAACTCGGACTCGCCACCCCCCCCGCAACGGTGTTCCGCACCAAAGCGAACTGCCTTCGAGTCTGTCTGCAGGGTCCGATTGCGGTCGTGTATCCCGAGGCCATCTGGTATCACTCCTGCACCCCCGAAAACCTAGAGCGAATCATCCAGTCCCATTTGATCAACGGCACGCCTGTGAGGGACTTGGTCCTCTCTCACAACCCGTCCTTCGGAAAACAACTCGACGCCCCCCTTCACCCCCCCTCAAACAACTAGGGCCGTTCGGTGGCATGCCGTCGAATCCATTCGAGGTCGAGATTATCTGCCTCGGGAAATCCGTGCATCCTGGGAATGAGGGTGCGTTCATCGCGCCACCGCTGAAGACTCACGTGGCCATCTGCAAAACTGACCACCGACGCTCCGTTGTGGTAGGTCCCCGGCGTGTGACCGAGCCCTGTTCCCTCCATCGAAACCACAAAGGTGGGCATACACACGCTCTCGGGTTGCACATCCATGAAAAGAAACTTGTCCGCCGGCCGTTGGGCCTCCACATCACTCTTCCTTCGATAGACTCGGTATCCGGCCGTCACCCAGCCATCGATGTCCCCCATATACGAATTCAGCGCATAGCTGCGAACACGGCTCCTTTCAAGAATCGTATCTTTGGCCTTGTCCGCCGGGCATTTGTAGATCCTGATCGCGGGGAGGTATTGGCCAAATGACGCATGCTTGCCCTGGAGCAGATGAGGAAGCGAAATATTGCGCGTAAAATGGTTTCCCCCTGAAACCCACCACCGTCGTTCCACCTCATCGGGTCCGAGGTCACCGAGATCATCGGGATTCGGCGTGCCCTCCCCATTTTCCGCAACCCGGTCCCCGTGATCGTCGGCATAAAGGAACCAAGCGGTCGAAAGCTGACGCTGATTGCTCATACAAACGATTCGGTGCGCCTGCCCCTTGGCTTGGGAGAGGGCGGGAAGAAGGAGCGCGGCGAGGATCGCGATGATTGCGATCACCACCAGCAACTCGATCAGCGTGAAGCC
>DEAY01000324.1:847-11561 GCA_002348345.1 Verrucomicrobia bacterium UBA2970 | reverse complement strand
GCACCAAAAGCCCCCCTTCAACGGTCAAAGTCACCTGGGACACCTTCAACCAACACACCCCACTGCTCAACTCGATCGTCTTCGACCACCAGAATCCGGGCTACCGGCACTTCTTCACCCCGGCGGAACCAGACTTCGAGTGGGCGGCCTCCCCCTCCAATCCGGGGGATGCCCTCGTCACGGACCTGCCCCTGCCTCCCCAGCAACCGAAAATCCGGATCCCGATGATCGCATCACTCCTCGCCATCATCGGGGGCCTGGGGCTTGGATACGGCCTCCTCAACCGCAGCCCCAGAACAGCTACCCTGGCTTTATTCACCGGCATCATCGGCGTCATTCTCTGGCAACGCCCCCTGGTTCAAATCGCCATTCCCCAAACGATTTCCGAGGACTTCGTCATTTCTCGGGATCAAGCAGACCAAGTTTTCGCAGCGCTTCATCGCAATCTCTACCGTGCCTTTGATTACCGGGAGGAAGAGCAGGTCTACGACGTCCTCTCCGAAAGTGTCGGGGGCGACCTTCTCGAGTCACTTTACCTCAAGATCCGTGACGGGCTCAAGATGGAGGAACAGGGAGGCGCGATCGCCCGGGTGAGCGCGGTGGCCATCGACGAGAGTGCCGTTCTCGCGCGACGGTTTCTCGAGGGAAAAGCAACCCTTGACTATCGCTGCACCTGGCGTGTCTCAGGAACCGTCGAGCACTGGGGACACATTCACTCCCGGGAGAACCAATACCAGGCGGTTTTTCAAATTTCGGATCAAGACGACCGCTGGAAGATCACCCGCCTTGACGTCGAGAACGAAACGAGGCTTGGATTTCAGACCGGTCTTCGTGAAACAAAATAACCCAACCTCCAAGAACGCGGACCGGCCTCACATGTCCGCGCACACCACAGGACCCCGCGCGCGGGGCGGGCAGCATGCCATAAGGGTTGAAGGAAGATCCGATCTATGATATCGACTCGGCCTCGTTCCCGGAGCCTCAGCCAAGATCGGTCCGGGGGAGAGGCCGCCAAAGCCATCGAAGTCGAGCCATTTTAGAAAAATATGTCAGAACCCGCTGAAGCATCACCTGGAGTTGGTCTTCCCCGTGTCGTCATCCTTTTCCGTCCGGACGACGAACGCGAAACCAAACTCGCTCGCCATCTGGAACAGCAATTGATCCAGAAAGGGCATTCCGTCTTTTTAGATCGAAAAAGGGAGACCAGCATCGAATGGGCCACCAAGATTGCCGATCAGATTCGAACTGCCTCTGTGCTGATCCCTTTCCTTTCGCAGGAAGGCGTCACCAACGAGATGTTGGTTTGTCAGGTCGAGACGGCGCATGACACCTCCCAAAGCCAGAACGGACGCCCGGCCATCATTCCCGTTCGCGTCGATTGGAGCGGGGATCTGCCCGAGCCGATCGGAGGCATTCTCGACCCTATCAAACATCTTCTCTGGGAAAACGAGGGGGACAACGACCGCGTCGGCGATCAAGTCCTCGACCGAATCAAGTCTTTGAGCGAGAAACAACCGCTCCGATTGACCGTCTCGAAGGGCCTGCGCCTCGTCCCGCGTGCGGTGAGAAAGCCTCGCCCCATTCGGATTGTTCCCGAAGAACACAAACCCAGCGGGCCGCTCCCTCTGGAGCCAGTCGGGGGAGCCGTCCCCCTCAACTCGGAGTTCTACATCAATCGCCCCACGGACAAGGAGTTCCGCGATGCCATCATTCGTTATGACAGTATCATTCTCCTCAAGGGTGCCCGCCAGATCGGTAAGACGTCGCTTCTGGCGCGGGGTCTCCAGTTGGCACGGGAGCGCGGTGCGAAGGTCGCCTTGACCGATTTTCAGAAGTTTAACTCGGACAATCTTGCCGACGTGCAGAACTTTTATCTGAGCCTCGCCGAATCCCTTGCCGACCAACTCGACCTTGATGCCCTCCCCTCTGACGTTTGGGATGAGCGACGGAGTGCGAACGTGAATTTCGAACGATTCATCCGGCGCGAAGTGCTCAAGAACCTCAATGCCCCATTGGTCTGGGGACTGGACGAAGTCGACCGCCTTTTCACTTGTCCCTATGGAAGCGAAGTCTTCGGTCTATTCCGTTCCTGGCACAATGAACGCGCCTTGGACCCCTCAGGACCCTGGGCCGGACTGACTCTGGGTATCGCCTATGCGACCGAAGCCCACTTGTTCATCACCGACATGAACCAGTCTCCATTCAACGTGGGAACGCGATTGGTGTTGGACGACTTTTCTGGCGCGCAAATCGAAGACCTCAATCAACGCTACGACAAGCCGCTCCAAAGCGACGCCGAAATCGAGCGGTTCCGAAAACTGGTGGCCGGCCACCCCTTCCTCGTTCGCCGAAGCCTCCACGAAATTGCCACCGAAAAGAAAACGCTGGATCAATTCATCAGCAATGCGGATCGGGACGACGGGATCTTTGGGGACCATCTCCGACGCATGCTCGTGCTGCTGGCGAAAGATAGCAACCTGACCGAGATCATGCGGGGGGTTCTCCGGGGAGAGGGCTGCCCCACGCCCGAGAGTTTTTACCGCCTGCGAAGCTCCGGAGTGGTCGTTGGCAGTTCCCAGACCGATGTGGCGCTTCGCTGTGAACTCTACGAATCGTTTCTAAAGCGCCATCTTCTTTGAACCGATAACGCCATCGAAAACCTTAGGCGACTCGACCCATGACATTGCGGAGAGGAAAAGATGTCTTTGCCAGCAAAAGGGCATAGATTAAGCTCCTAACGGTGGGGAACGGATAGACTCATCGCGAGCGACCCATCGCGTTTGAGCCGCGGATTTCGGACAGGCATCATGAAATCAAACGACTCCAGACTGGGTTCGGAACCAGGAACGGGCTTTCCGCTCGAATCCGTTGGTGGGGCCATTCCGCTTGACTCCAACTTTTATATCGAACGAGAGGTCGACCGGCAGTTGACCGAGGCGTTGGAGTCGCGGCAGAGCACCATCCTGATTCGAGGCGCTCGTCAGGTCGGTAAGACATCCCTCCTGGCGCGGGGACTCGCCGAGGCCCGCAAGCGGGGATGCCAAGTGGTCCTGACCGACTTTCAAAAGCTCAACGGCAGCTACCTTGACTCCCTCTCGGACTTTTATCAGACGCTGGGCCAAACCATCGCGGATCGGCTCGACCTCGATCACTGGCCCGAGGAGGTTTGGGAGGATCACTTGAGCCCAAACGCCAATTTCGAGCGGTATTTCGCAACGCATGTTCTCGCCTCTGTCGAAGGCCACTTTGTCTGGGCCATGGACGAGGTTGATCGAATTTTCACCAGCCCCTTTTCTGACGACGTCTTCGCGCTCTTTCGAAGCTGGCACAACGAACGGGCACTCGATCCCGATTCGCCCTGGCACCGACTGTCGCTCCTCATCACCTATGCGACCGAGGCCGCCCTCTTCATCGCCGACCTCAACATGTCGCCCTTCAACATCGGAACGAGGCTTCAATTAGAGGACTTCGACCTGGCTCAAGTCGAGGAACTCAACCGGCGTCACGGTGCCCCTCTCGGTTCTCCTGAGGAGGTGGCCGATTTCTATGAACTGACCGGAGGGCAACCCTATTTGACGCGGCGAAGTTTTCAGGAAATGCTCACCAAGGAGGAATGCTTCTCGGTCTTTTCCGCACACCTCTCTGAGGAGGGCCATCTTTTCGACGACCACCTCAAGCGAATCATCCTCCTCCTGACCAAGGATGGCGAACTCCTCTCCACGCTCAACCAATGGTTGCAAGGCACCGCTCCATTGGATGCCCTCAGCCTAAAACGACTCCAACAGGGGGGGCTCATCAAGACCGCCAAACGGGACGAAGCAAAGCTGAGATGCGGTCTCTATTCCAGTTATCTTCAGCAGCACCTCGCGACCGTGTAAGGAGGGCCTCCCCTACCACCGGGTTGCTTCCAGAAACGCCAACAGATCGGCCAGTTCTTCCCGACTCAGCAACTCCCCCATTCCGCTCGGCATCAAGGAAACCTCGGAACGAATCTGCTGCTCGATGGCATCGTGGTCGATCCGAACCGACTGCCCCGGTCCCGTCACCACCGTCATGGTCCGTCCGTCATCATCCCGAATGATTCCGTTCCATTGATTACCGTCAGTGGTGATGATCTGATAGGGTTCGTAGGATCGGACAAAACTGAGATTGGGGAACACCACCGATTCCAAGAGATCTTCACGGCTTCGGACCCGACCAATCCTCGTGAGATCCGGACCCACATTGCCTCCCAAATAGCCTATTTCATGACAGCTCGCACAGGCCGCGCGCTCACTGTTGAAAACCGCCTGCCCGCGCCGGATATCCCCGGTCGGGAGATGCCTCAACAGGTCCTGGAGTTGCGCCCGTTGTTCTTGCCACTTCCCTTCGGCCTCATCCAGGACGCTCTTGCCTTGGGCCCGTAACTCCGGGGGATAATTCTCCAGCGCCGTTTCCAATGCCGGCAGGGACACAGCCGCCAACCCGGGGGAATCCGCCAATCCAGAAAGGAATGCCTTCCCGATCCGCTCGTGACTCCCCTTTCCAAACGCGCTCAACACCGAAGGCATCTCCATCGGGCCGATTCGGTCGAGGTGCCGGGCCAACAAAAGCCGCTGCTGTTGTCCTAAACGGGCTTGCTGGAGTGCGCCCCCGGCCACCGATCGAAGGCGCGCGGGCTGGAAAAGCTGAATCCCCTCCAAAATGGCTGCGAACTGCTCGGGCACGGTACTCTTTAAATGTGGGATCACCACACCCAACGCCTGCAACCGCTCAGGCAGGGCGATGGAAGAATCGACGGACAGCCGCATCAACGCTTTCAGGAGCCCAGAATGTTCCGGGTTCAATTGATCCAGACGGACGGCAGCGGCAATCGCCTCGGAAAGCAGGACCATCTCCCGATGCTCGATCAGGGCGGCGACCGTCCTCTGCCATGAGGAAATCGTCCCTTCGCGACTCATCGCCAACACCGACAGAACCAGGGACCGAACCGCCAAAGGACGTTGACGATCGACCAAGATCTCCCCCAACAGCCGGGCCACGTCTTCATTCGAGCCCAGCTTGGCAAGGAGGCGCACCAGATCGCCCCGATCCAGACCGCTCTCCTGGGGACGCTCGATCCAGGCACGCAACAGGGAAAGCGCCGCCGTCCCGTGGCTCGGTCGTTGTCCCAGAACCCAGATCGCGGTCTCCCGGATTTCAGGGTCCGGACTCTTCAGAAGGCGCACCAGATGCTCCCCGGTGCGTCGCCCCGACTTCAATTGATCCAAAGCAAGAAGGGCTCCCAAACGAACGCCCTCCTCATCGGCCTCCAATCCCCGGGCGATCGAATCCTCCTCTCCAATCTCAACCAGCGCATAGAGCAGCGAATGACGAAACACTCGATGAGGCCATTCTTGAAGCTGACCCAAGAGGAGCGGAATCGCTCTTGCGTCCCGCAATCGCCCCAGCGCCTCGGCGGCGGCCCGCCGATGAGGCACGGTATCCGTCATGAGAGTCCGCGAGAGTTCCGTGAGGGCAAGGGAATCCCGGTGAAGACCCACCGTATGGATCGCCGCCATGCGAACCGAGCCCTCGTCGGCCCGCAGGAAGGAACGAACCACAGCAAGGGACTCTTGGGATCCGATGCGCGAAAGACTCCAAACCAGGCGCCTCTGTCCCAAGGCTGAAAGGGAGCCTCGATCGACCGAACCCAGAGCAGCGAGCAACTGGGACCCCGATCGTCCCAGGAACTCGACCAGTCGATCTCCCACCGCGGGCCGGGGATCGTCGAGGAGGCGGAGCGCGCGGTGAACCTCCATCCGGGCCCAGAGACCATTCTCACCGCGGGGCGACTCAAGCACCGGGGCATCCCTCCGCGACACGCGATAGATCCCGCCAAGCACATCCGGTTTGGGCAACTGCGAGGTCGGACAACACAGCTTGTACCATCCGCCCGTATCCACCACCAGAAGGCTGCCATCGGCATCCTCCTCCACGTCGGTCGGATGAAAATTACGGTTATCGGACTGAAGAAACACCTCATCGTCGGACGTGTAGGTTGCCC
Organism: Verrucomicrobia bacterium UBA2970; assembly: GCA_002348345.1. Lineage (GTDB taxonomy): Bacteria > Verrucomicrobiota > Verrucomicrobiia > Limisphaerales > AAA164-E04 > UBA2970. The sequence goes on along the minus strand of DEAY01000324.1, from coordinate 5,536 downwards.
CCCTTACCTGCAACTGATGCCGCATCACCCGTTGCAGATTGAACAAAGCCGAAAAAAGATTATCCTCATATTCCGCCCCCCACCGCGACGATCGATACCGAGTCAACCCCGCCGGGGCAGCGGCTCCGAGATGCGTCAGCACCGGCATCAAGGGTCCTGTTCGAACATGACCCTCCAAGACCCCGTGATCCTTGCCGTAGAGCCCTCCGTAGATGGCGTGGACGAGCCCATCCCGTTTTCCCCCGCCGGGGTGCTGAAAAAAGGTCGTGGTAAAAAACCGTTCCCCGCCCGGCCCAAACGTCACCCCCACGGGATTATCCATCCCCCCCGACATGACCGGCTCGATTTGCTTCGCCTCCGGGTCTGACCGAAAGAGATGAGCAGCTCGGGTCGTCCACACGCTTCCGTCGGAACGGGAATAGGTTTGTTCGGCAAAGGCGCCTTTGGTCCAGTAAATCCAACCATCCAAGCCAAGATAGGGGCCGTGCAGATCGTTGGCGCACCCGGTGAGGGTCTGTCCCTTGAACCACTCGACCCGTTGATCAGCGACGCCATCCCCGTCGGTATCGGTTAGTTTCCAAATGCTCGGTGGGGCAGCCACGTAGAGGGACCCAGCGTACCAGAGGCAACCCTCGGGAAACATCATTTGATCGGCAAAGACCACCTGGTGATCGAACACGCCATCTCCATCGGTGTCCTCCAACCGGAGCACCCGGTGGGGGCGCTCACTGAGCTGCTGTTGCACCGGATCATTGACTCCCGCTGAATCGGTGCAATACAGGCGCCCGGCCTCATCAAAGGCGATTTCGATTGGTCGCTCGACGAGGGGCGGCGCGGCAACCTGGGTCACCACGAACCCCTCGGAATGAGAAAACCGATGATGACGGATCACCGTTTCTGCCCCCTGTGCCTTCGGATACGGAATCATCGAAACAAGGGCGAAAAGCACGATGGGGCCCAACAACAAAAACCGAGATCGTCGTCGCTTCACTGTCTCCATTTCCTTCAAACCGCGCTGGTTTAGGGGGCATTCAAGGGCCGGGGCGCAACCGTAATCAATCATCGCCTCCAGCCACTCAACCCTCTACTCTCACTCCATTATTGACCGTTCACGATCAATGAGGAAAACCATTTTTCGTCTCTTTTGCTCGGCCTTTCTGCTCAGCGCCTGGAGCCCTTCTCCTCTCGTTGCCGCCCCCGTGATTCTCTATGAGGGCAAAACCCCGACCACGCCTGATCGACAGGGCTGGATCTACCTGTTGGATCCGCAGGTCCGAAATTTCGCCCGCCAAACCCGGGTCCAGCAGGCGACCAACCTCAACACCTTGAGACAATTGACCGATCACGCGGGTTATTTTGTGCGGGTGCCCGTCCTGAATCCCCACCCCAAATTACCCGAAGAATTCAGTCGTGAGCGCGGTTACCAGATCGGGTTTACCATCCAGCTACCCACCGAGCAACATGTCCGTCCGGATCGCGCTGGATTCAGCGTGATTGCCTTGTCTCGCGATCTCCTGGGGATCAAGCTAGGGTTTTGGACCGACCAAATCTTCGCACAGTCCGTCGAGTTCACCCATGCCGAGGGCAACGCCAACCTTCCCTTTCGGTTGAGTCAGGAATACGTTGATTTCATTCTCGAGATCCAGGGAGCCAGCTACACCCTGAGCGGCAACGGCAACGAGATCCTCACCGGCCCATTGAGGGATTATTCCGGATTCGGCAATCCCTACAATATTGCCGACTTCCTCTTCTTCGGAGATGACACGACCTCGGCCGCAGCCTCAATCAACCTCAGAACGATCTGGATCGACACGGACCTTCCGGGAACGGAACCTCCTCCTCCGACCCTCGCCCCGGGCCCACCGGAACCGGAACCTCAACCTCCCCTCGAAGGCGAAGAGGCTGTCTTCATCGTGGACCCCGAGGCGAGTGCCCTCACCATCAGCGGTCTCGTCCTGGCGATCCCCCTCCAGCGCCAAGGAGAGGGATCCCTGACAACCCCCTTCTCAGGTCAGTTTCACACCACCCTTTCCAATGGGGCGCTCCGGTTCAGGCCAGAGTCTCGAATCGACGCCAATCCCAGTGGCGATTGGAAGCCTAGGCCCGGGGGAGCCGATGGGGCGGCGTCAGCCGACTTCGGAGCCAAAGCAAGCCTGCTGATCGTTCGAGCGGATGCCGCCGCCCGCGACATCGAATTTGCGGTTTCCAGCGACACCATTTCACTGAACTCCGAGGGCACCGAGTTTCCGGTGTCCGGAATCACCCTCGATATCCCCCCCGGATCATCGGCGGCCATCGACATTGCAGCGGCCGGTTTGCTTCCGCTCCGGACGTCTCAGTCACTCGCCGATTTCTCAGGCAAAAACACGAGCCCGGCCCTCGGCACCCTCACGGTTGAGAATCAGATCCAGACGCTCACCCTGCCCATCGAGGTTGAGGTTTCGTTCCGGGTTGCCACCCCGAATGATGCCAGTCTCAAATTTTCGGGAACCCTGGTGGCATCACGACCACTGACCCAGAACCCAGGCCCGGCGCGGGAACCCGATCAACCTCCCCTCCTTTCGATCGGCATCGACGGGGGCGGCACCCTCCGTCTCACTTGGGAGGCCATGGTCGGGCGAACCTATCAAATCGAAGAGTCCGACGATCTCATCGATTGGCGTAACCTTGGAGAGGCAACCACCGCCCAATCGGCCGAGGGAAGCCATGAAATCCCGGCCGACTCCGGCGCTCGGTTCTTCCGGATTCTATTACTGCCCTCCCCCTGACGGGGCCGGGGACACCACGATTGGAGTTTTCATGAGAGGGCCCATTCACGTTGCCGTGCCCGATGCAAGCCCCTGGACAGATCCACTCCTAATGCGCTTCGAGCCAGTTTTGGCCGGTTCCGATCTGAACCTCCAATTCGACCTCGAGAGGAAGCGCTGATTGCATCGCGTCCGACACCAGTTGGCGGAGTTCGGCTTCCTCGGATTCCCAAAGGTCGAACACCAATTCGTCATGAACCTGAAGCAGCAGTCGGGATTTGAGTTGCCGGGCCTCGAGAGCCTGGCCGATCCGGGCCATTGCCAACTTGATCATATCAGCGGCTGTTCCCTGGATCGGTGAATTAATGGCGTTTCGCTCCGCCCCGCCCCGGACTGTCCCGTTGGCGGAATTGATGTCACGCAGGTATCGTCGGCGACCGCTGAGGGTCTTCACATAGCCATGCTCGCGGGCGAACTCAATGGTTTGGTCGATGTAATCCTTGATCCCAGGGAAGCTGGCAAAGAACTGCTCGATGATCTCGGCCGCTTCCTTCCTCGGAATGCCCAGGCGCTGGGCGAGACCAAAGGCCGAAATGCCGTAAGCCACCCCAAAGTTCACCATCTTTGCTTTCCGTCGCATTTCAGGGGTCACCATCTCCGGAAACACGTTGTAAACCTTGGCCGCTGTCGCGGTATGGATATCTTCCCCACTGACGAAGGCCGTCTTCATTCCCGCGTCCCCGCTCAGCGAGGCAATGATTCGGAGCTCGATCTGCGAATAGTCCGCCGAGAGCAGTCGATAGCCTTGTCCCCGCGGAACAAAGGCTCGCCGAATCTCCTGGCCGAGGTCCGTTCGAATTGGAATGTTCTGCAGATTGGGCCCCTGGGAATTCAGTCGTCCCGTTGCCGTGGCCGCTTGATGGTAGGTCGTGTGCACCCGTCCGGTCCCCGGAAAGATGGCGTCGGGAAGGGTGTCGGTGTAGGTCGATTTCAGCTTGCTTGCGGTTCGATAGTCTAGGATTTTTCGGACGATCTCGTGATCGTTTGCCAACGTCATCAACACCTGTTCGTTGGTGGCGAACTGACCGGTCTTGGTCTTCCTGGGCTTCTCGACAAGTTTCATCTCGCCGAAAAGGATGTCTCCCAATTGCTTGGGTGAGTTGAGATTGAATTCTCTTCCCGCCAAAGCATGGATCTCCCTCTCCAGCAGGCCGATCTGGGTGGCCAACTGTTCCGAGAATTGAGCCAGGGCGTCGGGATCGAGCCTGACTCCCTCGCACTCCATTTCAACCAGAACGGGAACGAGAGGTGCCTCGATCTCAAAATAGACCGATTCCTGCCCTGATTCCTGAAGCTTGGGGTAAAGGCACTCATGGAGGCGCCAGGTCACATCCGCATCCTCGGCCGCGTACTCGGTGAGTTGGGGAAGCGGTACGCTGAGCATATCCTGGTCACCCTTTTCCCCAATGAGCGTTGTGATGGGGACCGGCGAATAAGCCAGGTAACGCTCCGCCAAATAATCCATCCCATGCCTCTGCTCCGGTTCGATAAGACAATGCATCAACATGGTATCGTGGATCTTGCCTCGCACCTCAACACCATGCCACCGCAAGACGCTCAAGTCATACTTGAGATGGTGTCCCAGTTTGGCGATCCGCTCATTCTCAAAGACCCCGCGGAACGACTCCAAGATCGGGTTGTTTTGAAGCCCGCTTCCATCAGATGCACCCGTTTCATCGTAGCCCACCGTGGGCACGTAATAGGCTCGATGGGCCTCAAAACTAAACGCCAACCCGATGATCTGAGCCGTCTTGGGATCCAATCCCGTGGTTTCCGAATCGAAGCAAATGATCGATTGCTGCTCGAGTTTCCGGATGAGTGCCTGTCGATCCGCCTCCGTTTGGACACACAAATACTCGTGCTCAACCTCTCTCACGCTTTG
>DEAY01000324.1:0-452 GCA_002348345.1 Verrucomicrobia bacterium UBA2970 | reverse complement strand
CCCGACTTCGGGGCGCTCCCGCCGCGCCCCGCCTTGAAACCTTCTCCAAAAAGCCGCTTTCCGATGGAGTTGAATTCAAACTCCACACACAATCCTTTAAGCGCCTCCTCGTCAGGGGATTGGCGCTTCAAATCGTCAATCTCGATCGAGAGGGGAACCTCCCGATCAATCGTCGCCAATCGCTTGGAGAGATGAGCCGAGGCCTGATGTTCAGTGAGGGTTTCCTTCTGTTTTCCTTTCAGATCATCGAGATGCTCCAACAAATTCTCGATACTCCCATACTTTGAGATCAGTTTACCCGCGGTTTTCTGACCAATCCCCGGCACGCCAGGGATATTGTCCGAGGCATCCCCCCACAGTCCCAGGATATCGATGACTTGTTCCGGTCGTTCGATCCCCCATTTCTCAACCACCTCCGGCACACCGAGGACCTCCACCTCGTTGCCTTTTCG
>DEAY01000089.1 GCA_002348345.1 Verrucomicrobia bacterium UBA2970 | reverse complement strand
GAAAGTTCGGCAAGGAGGCGCGCAGCGTCGACGATCGAGCTTTCGGTCAGCTGGAGATTTCGCAATAGTTGCTGCGCGCCTCGAGGGGATTTGGATTCAGGATCTCCGGACGGGTTGGCGCCGCGATCGCTCGATTCCTGGGCCAGGGGGATGAAGGCCGCCACGAACCATCCCAAGAGCGAGAGAATCCATGGTGCGGCGGCGGGGTGGGGTTGAATCGTTTTCATGCTACCGGATGATCACGCTATCTTCAAAATTTCCGAACTCGACCTCAACGCTTTGACGCCGAATGTTGATGATGGTCACGTTGGCGCTCCGCCCGCCGCCTGAGAGGCTGAGGGTGTCGCCCTCTCGAACCACATGGACGCCGGTGCTCCCGATTTCGACCAGAGCAAGACGCTGGCCTTCCTCGTCGACAACCGAACCCTTGAGTTGGAGGCCGTTGTTCCCGCTGAGTGCGGAAAGGGTGGACGTGATTGGGTTATCGGTTGCGGCCCGTTTGAGCATGGCGAAGGTATTGGCGAAAGGATCATTTGTTCGGAGGATGGGGAGGTCGGCTAGTTTCTTGACGATATTGGTTGAGCTCTTCTCATGGGGTCGCGTGGCGCCCACCGGGGCACTGGTCGCAGCGGGAATCGATTGGAGTCCCGAACTTTGGGAGTGGGCTTGGTGGTATAGGATTTCGGATCCGAGGAGTAGAGTGGCGCTGAGTAGCAGCGTCTGGGGGCGTTTGCTCTGAATGTTCATGATGTGGTTTTGGATTTATTTTCCGGCCAGTGCGATTTGAAAGACCGCCTTGAAAAAGGCGAAATAAACGAATCCGACGATGCCTCCAATGAGGAGCAGAATCAGGGGTTCGATGAGGGCGCTCATTCTCGAGATTCGTGCTTGCAATTCTTCTTCGTAGAAGTGGCCCAGGTGGTCCAGGGCTTGGGGAAGCTCCCCGGTTTGCTCTCCCACCGAGATCATCTGCTTGACGAGCACGGGGAAGTCATCCCGTTCCAGGCTCTCAGAGAGCGACTTTCCCCGAAGAATGGAATTGATGGAGAGCGAGAGGCCGTTCTGATAGGAGGGGTTGGAGGTGGTGGATGCGGCTACCTGGAGTGATTCCGTCACCGTCAACCCGCTTCCCATCAGCATGGCCAGGGTCTTGCCCATTTGAGCCATGGATGAAACCTCGATGACCTTGCCCACCACGGGCACTCGGATCAGTTGGCGGCTCATGAAAAGACGTGATTGGGGGCGGCGCCAGAAGAGGATGGCCACAATGGACGCGAGCAAAACGGCGAGCAACAGGAAGAAGCCGTAGTCTTGCATAAATCTTGAAACCGCCATGAGCGCCTCGGTGGATGCGGGGAGGTCCATGTGGCGCTTTGAGAAGTAATCTGTGAATTTTGGGATGACGGTCATGGTCAGAAAGGATCCCACTCCGATCGCCGCCAGCACGACGACGGCGGGGTAGGCAAGGCTCGTGACGAGCTTGTTCTTGATGGCGGCGGTGGCTTCCATGTGGGCGGAAATCCGTTCCATTACTTGGTCTAGCTCGCCGCTGGCCTCGCCGCTTTCGATCAACTTGGTTGCCGTCAGGGGGAAGATGTGACGATGTTGCCCCATGCATTCGGACAGGCTTCGTCCTGATTGAATGCCCTGGATGATTTCCCGGACGCTTTCCACCATTCGAGGGTTCATGCCTTGGAGTTGGTAAACATCAAGGGCCTGAAGAAGCGGGAGGCCGGAACGCAACATGACACCGAGTTGGCGGAAGAAGAACACGCGATCATGAACCGAAATCGGTTTCAACCGCCTCAGCCAACTTGACTTGTCATGGGTGACCTTTTTGCGAGAGTCTGCGTCCGGGGTAACGTGATCTAGGTAGGCTTTAGGGGTGACCTTGATCTCGAGGACGTAGAGCGACTGGTCTCTAAGGTGAGTCGCCACGGCCCCCTCATTGGCGGCATCCAAGTGGCCATGAGTGGTTTTCCCTTGTTGATCCAGTGCTTTGTAAGCGTAGATGGGCATTGATTAAGAGACTCCCTTATCTGACGGCGACGCCGAGGAGTTCATCGAGTGTGGTTTGTCCGTCTCTTACTTTTCCATACCCGTCTTCTCTCAGGTCGGTGAGACGCATTCCGATGGCTTCCTGCCACTCCTTCTGACTGCATTGATCGGTAATGATCTGTTGGAGGTCCTTGTCGAGGCACAGTGTCTCGAAGACACCGATTCGTCCCTGGAATCCGGTCCCGTTGCAACGCGAACAACCGTGTTCGGATGCCCCGAAGAGGGTGGCATTGGGTTCCTCTAGTCTTAAGCGTTGTCGTTCGTTGTCCGTGGCGGGATGGGGAACTCGACAATGGGGGCAGAGCCGGCGGACGAGTCGTTGGGCAATCACCATGACTAAGGTGGAGGCGATGAGATAGGGCTCACAGCCGATGTCCATGAGGCGGGTCACCGCGGAGGCGGCATCATTGGTGTGTAAGGTGGAAAAGATCAAATGCCCTGTCATCGCAGCTCTCAGGGCGACTTCGGCCGTTTCCTGGTCGCGAATCTCGCCCACCATGAGAACG
>DEAY01000330.1 GCA_002348345.1 Verrucomicrobia bacterium UBA2970 | reverse complement strand
ACGATACACCACTTCCATTTGCATCACCGGCTGCATGTCGGGAATCACCATCATCAAGGCTTTTCGGTCCGCCGAGAGCACCACCCCGGAGATTCCCACCACCTCGCTTCCCGGTTTTCCGTCGAGTCGATAATGACCGGATCCGTAATTCTTGGTCCGGCGATAGTTCCACCGGCCCACATGATAATTGGCCAACCGAAGCGCCTCATCCTGGTCCAGCGGATGCTCGAAGCCCAGGATCACTCCCTCCCGCACGGTTCGGACCCGGGTGGGAAAGTCAACCTCATCGCCCACATACCGAATGCGTCGAATCCCACTCCAGGGCGTCGTGTGCGATCCCCAAATCTGAAAGCCCGTCAGATACAGCCATCCATCGTGGGGATTCACCTCCCCCTTGAGAACAGGGAGATCGACATCGAGATTTAATCCACTCACGGCGGCTTGAACAGGCTCCGCTTGCTGATCGAAGTGAACCAGCATGGTATTGGCCCGATAATAGTCGAGGCACAACAACCGGCCATTGAGAGGCCCCATTTTTTCACTCTCGACCCACACCTGAGAAGTGGCACTCTGGACAACCCGGTGAGGAATCCAACAAAGCGGCGGCGTGGGGGACCGCGAAGGCGGTAGGACCTCAGAACTCGGCCGATGCCCGAAATGATGCCCCTCTCGGACCCAATGGATCGGCGTCGTGGGCACCCAGTGCCCCTGTTGGTCGCTCGCGGTAATGAAATCATCAGCAGCACGATATCCCAGGTAGGGCTGACGAAATCCATGAGCCAGCTCCCTGACGGTCTTTCCGTCAGGCGAGACCCGCAGGATGCTGCCATTGTGCCGGCCCTGGTGCGCCGCTTGTTGTCCCGGTTTCGCCAACAGAAACCCGCCATCCCGCGTCACCACCGAATCATTGGGAAACTCACGGGTCTCGGCGGTCTGAGTGAAGTCATTACTGAACGTCTCGTAATAATCGATCTCGCCATCCCCGTTCAAATCATTCAGTCGGATGAGGCCGTTTCGAGTGTAGACAAACAGTTTCCCATCTCGCCAATTGATGCTCTGGGGTTCATGGAGTCCCGAAGCCACCCGTCGCCAGCGAAGTTGATCCAGGGAGGGAGTGATCCCGGACAAGAGCCAGACATCCCCGTCAAAGGTCACCACCGCGGCCGTCTTGTCGGGAAGGAACACCGTATCGGCAACGCGAATTTGCCGCTTCCACGGATTGCCTTCCGGAAGCGTCACTTCATCCACGACAAACCCATTGCCCTTGCCAAGGCTTCCCCGGGTGGACACGGTGTCTCGCCAGTGCCGCCGGGCGTCATGGAGTAAGCGGGGAAATCGACGGTTGGCCCGCAGGTACGATTCCAAATCACTCCTGGAGACCGCCGAATCCTGCAGGACCCCCACTCGAATGTCAGCCGCAGCGCGGCTGGACGGTAGGACCAGCACCACCGCCCCGCTCTGGTCCACTCGGAGGGTCGCCCGACTCTCCCCGAGGATCACGAACCGGGTCCGGGGCGCCTGCCCCAGGGAAGCAACCTCAACGTCCGATTGGGAGCGAAAGACCTTTCCCATTCTGGCGCTGAGAGCGATTTGGACCGGGTCGCGATGGGGGCCCGTTTGAAAGTGCCGAACATACCCCGTTCCCCCTTCATCACTTAAGCTCAGGAGTCGCTCTTTCACCACGGTCCTGCCGACCGAGTACTTCACCACCGCCTGCTCCCCCAGGACGTGGGTGCCCAGCCAACGTGCCTGACTTGAGTCGACGGGGCCCCGACCGATCTCGCGGGGATCGGGACCTTGAGGTCGCGGATCGGTCAACTGCAACCCTCCCGACTGGGCGCCAGGATAGAGACCCGTTTCCGTCAAACACCGTCCCGTCACCCGTGAAATCCACTTCTGTCCGCCGTGATTCTTCTTCCCCTGATGGTAGTAGGTATGGGGCGCCATGGCCCGGTAGGCCAGGAAATCCCCCTTCCAAACCAAGGCCAATCGAACCAGGTCGGTATCGTAACACGCGTAAGTCTCGTTGCCGAGGAACACGACGACCCCACGGACCACCAGATTGTCGGGCTGATCTCCCCCCTGAACGGAGCGACCGTCAATTGTGGAGGCCACATAGGGGAACCCAGGCTCAACAAACTCACCCCACGCCCTGGCATCCTTGGCGAAGGAGGCCTCCCAACTGCCAAGCAAGCTCAACAAGGAAATCAATGCACACTTTCTTCCCTTCATAACAAATTTGGATACACGCCCTACTCTGCCCAACGAGCCTGATCCCATCAAGGAATCTAGTCGAGGCAGGCCACCCGAAAGGAACTCTCCCGACAATATCCTTGCCAACCGATCACCGACTCATTGAAATAACGCGGATCACCCTTTGATGAAGGGTCGGCACTCCGAAGGAAGGGTGGCTGAGTTGGTTTAAGGTACCTGACTCGAAATCAGGCGTGCGGGTAACCGTACCGAGGGTTCGAATCCCTCCCCTTCCGCCACCCTCGGCACCGCTGCTTCAAAACATAAGATACATCCGCACCTTCGGCAATTCGCCCACCAAGACAGCGACATCCTCGGAGCTTTTAATTGCGCATGCAACATGAATTAATCACCGAACCTAAAAAACCCGTTGTTCATGACGGATGGGCTCTTCCGTCTCTGCCCCGATCAATCAAGGCCCTCTGGCCGACGAGCGTGAAGGGAATGATTGGCCTCTGCCTCACTAGTGGTTCGTTGGACACATCCTCCGAGGTATTCAATGCAGCATGGATTAGCGCGACCTCCGGTCAGTGGACCGACGCGTTCCGTTGGAATACGTTTGGCTTTCTTCCATTTCCAAACAACAACAAAACGGACACCTACAACGTCATGATCGCACTGGATGCTGCCCCTTACATCAATCTAAACACGGCGGTTGAAATTCAGGGCTTGAACCTCAGATCTGGCTTTCTTCAAGGCTCAGACTCCCTGACAGTCTGGAAAGATTTTCACTGGAGTGGCGGCGGCTTTACGGGAGGGGCTGGACAACTAATCGCTCACCAGCAAGTCATAATAGATGGCGCCACCAAAGTGTTCCGAGACTTCATGATTATCAATGAGTCTTTGGCCACATGGACCACAGGCGATATCTTGGGCGGCACTGGAGCCCGATTCCTAAATACCTCTAGTGGAACCCTCGACATCGCTCTTGATGGCAACTGGCTCGTCGAAACCAATCAAACCCGTTCGGTGATTGAAAACCTTGGGCACATCTATAAGGATACCTATGTCGGAACGACTCTGGTGCAAGCTGATCTGATCAATAAAGGACGGATTGACCTGGGAACAGGTCGACTGAAATGGGATGGCTTGGTGAGGAACGAGGGCTCGATAAATGGACTCGCCGAGACTACCTATCACTTTGCAGGAGAATACATTGACGAAGTCAAAGGAGCACTGTCAACAGAGGGAATCCTTCGATTTACCGGAGAGAAAAAGTTCTCGAACATTCAAGGCTCCTTCAAGGGAGGTCACGCAACTGTCCTTGAGGCTGCAAACATACGCTTCAATCCATCGGCAAGCCTAGTTGCTATTGGCAAACGCCTAATCGTGGACAACAGTAACGTTGGGTTTTACAGCGGGGAACAGGTCAAGCCCGAGGTTCTAATCATCACCGGCGACGCACAAATCGAAGGAGCAGATGATATCTCGGTAGGAGAATATTTCATCTGGGAATCTGGAACCACAATCTCAGGTCCAGGCCAATTGGAAAATCAAACACTCGGCGAGTGGTGCGAGGCATCCCCCAACCTCGAACCTCGAGAACTGGTGGGGCGCCCATTCCACAATCACGGCATTGTCACTTGGAGTGGAGGCGACACAATGCTCAAGCACGGCAGCACTTTCACCAATCACCCAACTGCATTGTTTCTCGACAAGAACCATGGCACACTTGGGATGGACGGCTCCCAACGTCCCTGCAGTCTTGTGAATTTGGGTCGATGGGTAAAAGATTTACCCGGTGGTTGGACGACGATCCAACCCACCTTTGTCAATTCGGGATTGTTCGACCTTCAAAACGGCTACCTCCGCTGGGAGGGAAGCCTGCATAATGATGGAACAATGCGGACCCGGCCAGACCAACTGATAAGAATCAGCGGGGAGTATTACTCTTCTAAGGATTCATCCCTTATCGCAAAGGGAACCGTTTGGTTTGATGGATCAAATAAAACGATTGATTTCAAAGGAACTTACGAAGCGACGGGATCCACTGTTTTAGCCGGTCCTACCTTGAGGTTTGGCATTGATTCAACAGTCAAGAATCTTGGCCGAGAAGTCCTTGTCCAAGAAGGAGCGTTAGCTCTCGAGACAGGAGTCCCGCTGGAGATTCAGAATCTGAATCTTTTCAAACCCTCACTACTCAGGGGATCAGATATCCTTACTCTCAGTGGAAAGTGTCTCTGGAATGCCGGCGCGCGGGTTGAAGGTTCGCTCTCGGTAATCAATGCTGGCGACCTAGCCCTGGTCCAACCACCGAATAATGAGGAACCATCGGGGCTTCTCAAAGCTCGGCGCCTGGAGAACCGAGGCAATTTCACTTTGAATGAAGGCGAATGGCTCATCGATCCGGAGACTCAACTGTTTAATAGCGCCACTGGCCAATGGACCATCAACGGGAGGGTTTCTTCCATCGATCCCTTAATCCTCCACGGCCCCCCCTTATTAAACCAAGGCGTTTTGAATGTCATGAGCGGCATGAATCCATGTTCCCTCAACTGGCGTATCACCAATAGCGGCGCTTTGGGTATTGGCACTAGCAATGTTACCCTCACATCGACTTTCAATAGTATTGGGGGTGAGGTCCATCTGGAGGGAGGTTCTTTGAACGCTCCGAGATTTCTATTCGAACAGAGTGTTGTCAGGGGGCATGGAACATTGTCTGGAAAAACTGAATTCATCGGCCATAACAGATTGGAGGTAGCTAGTGGGGGACTTCGCTTTGACGGCGGTCTGACGCTTGATCCCGCTGGCAGCACGGAATTGATCGTAAATGAGAACCGCGTCGCCCTCACGTCTAAGGGGGTGACGAAGGTCTCCGGGAGGCTCGTTCTCGATTGGCAATCGAACGAACTGCCTTCACATGGAACGGTGATTCCCGTAATTGAAACTCATCATTTGGAGGGAACCTTTGAAAAGGAGGTGTTGTCGAATCGGGCTAACGAGATTTTGCTCCACGCCGTCTACCACTCTCAAGGGCTATCGGTCATCGCGTTTCGAAAGGAAACACTTTCAAAACAGAAGCTCACCCTCGTCACACTCGCTGACCGCATTGTGCTCTTCTGCGATGCCAGCGGACAAGGGAGGACCGTTCAGTATAAAGATGATCTCAATCAAGATCACTGGAAGGACCTTGACCCTCAGGCGACCGGACCTCTTGAATTCATGATCGGGAAAACACCCAATCGATTTTTCAGGCTCGGCAACTGACTGAATCACCACCCTGGACACAGGAAGTATTCTTTAGGCTTCATTCTGAAAAAGGTCGCTCCCGATTCCCCAACCCAATCAGATTTCAGTCGCGAATCATCCAATCAGGACGAGTGATCTTTGCCCCCCCTCGTCAAAACGACATGGTTGCTTTCCCCGCAGCATGATCACAATCAAAGACCCCTTGTGTGAAAAGCACACTTGTCAAGCCACCCCATCCTGAGGAAGCGTCGGCGGTACGGGGAAAAGCATTGCCGTATTCAATTCACCGGTCGGGTCGGTATGGCACTGGGGCTACAGCAACAGCAAGCCAACGATCGAGATTCGAACGAAGCTCAAGTTCTTAGACCGACATCTCTTTCCCTCCTAATGATTCTAGGACCGTTGACGTAGTTCTACGTCAACGTATTTGTTGGCATTGTCATCATCCTGCGCATGCTTTCACATCAATGAGAGCCGGATTAAATCACCCACAAGGACCAAACAATGACATCGATAATCTTGCTTGGATCAATCAAGAACCGAGCCCGCTTATCAAAATCAAGGCCGAGAACTCGGCAGGTAGCGATTTGAGCCTGACACCGCCCTCTCCGACCTCACCAAGCAACCATTCTTCAATGGTGGGCCGACTGTCAGGGAAGCATCCGGATTGATCGTCAGTTTTTACTAGAGTGGTTAAAAAAAGGCAGCGATCACCAGCAGCACTTCCTCGACCCAAATAAACTATATTAATTTGGCATTAAAAATGCTTTGTTAATTAATAAAAAAGACCTCGAGAAACTCAAAGTTGATAAATCGCTCATTGGCGTTATTGTTCACCTTGGCCTAAAGGCGGTGTTTTTGATTTCCGAATTATTTGTGTGTGTTGTGTCTGTTTTCGAATTCCGTTCTGACTCGGTATCCCAGTCGACTCCTCGAGCCTTTATCCGGCGATGGGGATTCACCATTGTGGAGTTATTGGTGGTCGTGGCGATCGTTTCGGCACTGGCATCGCTTCTTTTGCCAACCCTTAGCAGCGCAAAAACTGTCGCTCGAAAGATCAAATGTATCTCACAGCTGAAACAATTGACCTTGGCGGACTATCTTTACCGTGCTGACTCCGAGGGAGTCTTTCCTGTTCGTGCCAACAGCTTGAGCAAAACCGCCGGTCGATTACAATCCGGTTGGCCGAACGCGCTTCAAGTTTATTTCAAGGACATCGACCTATTGCTATGCCCGCAGGACAGGGCAAATCGAAGAAAGGGTAAACAGTTTAACCAGGCAGATACAATGAGCCGATCCTACCTGTTCAATGGTTGGAATGATCACTTTCTTCACCAGTTGAAAAGAGACTACAGCCTTCAAGCTCTGACCGGGAAACGCATGAACGAGCGCCACATACAGAACCCGTCTGAGACCATATTGTTCGGTGAGAAACGATCCAATTCACAGGCCCTATACATGGACTTTCTTGAAGGTTTTGGAAATGACATTAGCGAGGTGGAACACTCAATGCATACCGGCGTCGGCAAATCGAGGCAAATAGGTTCCTCATCCTATGGCTTTGCCGATGGAAGCGTACGATCGGTTGATTTTGGGGGCAGTTTTAAGCCGGTGAATCTCTGGGCAACGCAAAATATTTGGAGAACGAACACAATGATCTTCTCGATTGAGTGAAGAGCTAAGTCCTTGGCTCTGGGCCCAGATAAATCCTCCCTTGCTGCCCCCCTCCCAAACCTAATTGATGAATCAGCAGTCCCCCAAGCGGGTCTGCCCGTTTTGACCTCAGCCACCATCTGCAGGTTCGTTCTGTTCCAGACGATCGGCAAGCGTGCATAAAAGCATAGAAACCAGAAACAGGGAGAGCACCGACAGGGCTCGCCACCCTCCTCTCGAGATCAAAATCGGGATTCATGCCAATCCAATGGTGCGGGTCGTCATCAAACAGGGCCTAACTCGGCATTCCCCTGCTTCGGTCACTGCCGTTCGAATGGCGGCAACGGATTC
>DEAY01000266.1 GCA_002348345.1 Verrucomicrobia bacterium UBA2970 | reverse complement strand
GCTGCGCTTCGGCTCGGGTTCCGAGTCCAGTCAAGATCGCCAGGGCGCAGATTCCGGCGAACGCTCTGCAATGGGTATGGCTGGTCTCTGGGGATTGTTCTCTGGATGGCTGATTCATTCTACTTCGGTGCCACTGAATTTGAATTGATACCCGGGTTCCATGCCAAAACAGACGGCAGGTTCCGTGCCGAATCGACGGCTTTCACCATCTCGAGGCGTGACGCCGTGACGAAGATCTTCTATCTTCGGGCCGTCATCAACCCTTATTCATGAACAGCTACTGCGACCTGAAGGGCAAAACCGTCTTGATCACGGGTGGAGCCAACGGCATCGGCCGCGCCATGGTGGAGGCCTTTCACGATCAGGGAGCGGTTGTCTATTTCTGTGATCTGGACGCGCGAGCCGCATCGACCCTCACTCAATCACGGGGGGCGGGACTTCATTTCACGAAGGTTGACTTGATGAAAGAGACCCAGGTTAGACGGTGGATCGCGTTAGGGGCACGGAGGTCGTCCCGCATCGATGTGCTGATCAATAATGCAGCCGCTGATCCACGTATTCCATTTTCAAAGATGACGACCCAGCAATGGGACGCGCTTTTTTCCCGTAATCTACGGGCCCAGTTTGTCGCCGCGCAAGCCGCCCTTCCCCATTTAGGAAAAGGGAGTTCCATCATCAATTTCTCCAGCATCACCGTCCACGTCACGCCGAAGGAGATGACGGCCTACGTCTCCACCAAAGCGGGCATTCAAGGGTTGACGCGCTCCCTGGCGCGCGAACTGGGTCCCGAGGGCGTTCGGGTAAATACGATTTCACCCGGTTGGGTGATGACAGAGCGTCAATTGAAGGAATTCGTCACACCGAAGGTCAAGAAGATGATCCGAACCGTTCAGTGTATTCCTGAGCTGATCCAACCATCTGAGATTGCCCAGGTCGCCCTGTTTCTGGGGAGTGAGGCCAGTGGCGCATTAACGGGGCAAGAGCTGTTGGCGGATCGGGGTTGGGCTCATTCATAGAGGTTTCCTGGGAATGGGAAACCCTTTACTTCTTTCTTAGAAGTATTAAAGTGTTTATGTGCGACCTTGCTCTCGAAAACAGCCCTGCGGAGCCACCCTTGTCGAATGCCTTGTCATCCTCACGATCATCACTCTTCTTGTGACGCTGACCGCCCCGGCCTTCCAACGATTATTTCAGTCCACAAAACGCATCGTCTGCCAAACCAATCTTCATCAATGGGGATTGGCAACACACTTCTTCACGGCCGACCATGAGGGCTACCTCCCCACGGACGGTGCTCCCAACGGGAGGTCGATCCAACACGGGTGGTACGTTCAACTCCCGCCACAAATCGACCTCTCCCCATACCACCAGGCCCCTTGGCGGACCAATTCCGAGATCCGATTACCCCGCACCACCTGGTTGTGTCCTGGTAATTCAAGAAGGAGCAACGGCTTCAACCTCTTCCATTACTGTCTCAACCAGCACATCAACGGGAGGGGGGCGGGCAACCAGATCCGCATCGAGACCCTCCCCTCACCCGGGAAGCTGGTTTGGCTTTTTGACAATCAGGGATTCGCTGCGGTCGCTCAACAGAACAATCTCCACACCCATCTCCACTCAAACGGCGCGAACATCCTTTTTCTTGACGGCCATGTCCGCCACCAGGCCTTCGGAGCCCCTCCTTCTGGTCGTCGAGATGTCGATTCCGTCGATGAAGCGCGCCTTGTTTGGAAGCCTTGATGGCGATGGGATACACCGCATAGGATCAGCGTTTGTGATTGATCCAAGCCACCCAGAAACCGGAGATGGCACCACTCAGATGGCCCTCCCAGGAGACCCCACGTTCGATTTGAAACAGTCCGTAATACAGCCCACCAAAGAGTACAAAGACGAGCAACGCAAAGAACAGGGCCCTCCAGCAAGCCATCCAGATCGCGGAAACAATCAGGTAGGACACGAGACCGAAGACCAGGGAACTGGCTCCGATGTGGACGGCGAAGTGACGTCCAATTAACCAGGTGCCGATGCCACTCAGGATCCAGATCAGAATTAGGCTCCGCTCTGGAAAGTAGTCACGATTCCAGAACAAGATAACGAGTAGGATCAGCAGAGGCCCACCATTGGCGGTGAGATGAGCAAATCCTCCATGCAGCAAAGGGGAAAAAACAATGCCCAAGACTCCCGAAAGAGAGCGAGGCACAATCCCGAATCGGTCGAGCCCGAGACCAAGGACCTGGTCGACCAGCTCAACGAGCACCATGAGGAGAACGATCGTCCCGCTCCGCTCTGCCGCTGCTGAAAACCCGTATCGACGTTGAGATGGCATTGACCGCACTACCGATTCCACGAATCATTTCTTGGGCACCAGCAATCCTCGGGTTCCCTGCCTAACGAACCCTGCCGGCAACACACCCTGCACAGGAGACCGAAGGTTCAACCCAGGCGCTCAGCGCCGCGTGACGGTTCTCCCAGAAAAACGGGGCTCTTTTGGTTTTGTCTGGATATATCTGATCCATCGACGCCGCCTGGTAAACCCGCCCATTGGCAACCACCAGCTCAATTCGCTCGGAATCCCGGATTTCGATCATGGGATCCGCGCCCGCCTCCATGACCAGCAGATCGGCTAATTTGCCGGTTTCCAGGGAACCGAGGTCCTGATCCATCCCCAAATAACAAGCGCCGTGCAACGTAGCGGATCGGAGGGCCTCCCAGGGCGTCATCCCCCCTTGAACCATGCTCCACATTTCCCAATGGGTGGAGATGCCGTTTCGCTGTCCATGGCCGCCTGTTTGCACGATTTCACCCCGGTCGATGAGTTGTTTGGTGATTTGTGCCACCTGCATGTGGTTGTAGTCTTCAAGTGGAGCCTTCATTCGGCGGCGCGACCGAGGGTTCAAGGCATGGGGCGGCGTGAATGCACGCAACCGCTCATGCAACCACAGGTCATCGATCTCATACCAGTAGTTCTCGCCCCAAATCCCCCCGTAGGCCACCGACAAGGTCGGTGTGTAGCCCACGCCACTCCCTTGCCAAAGATCAAGAATGTCATCATATGCAGTGGCCACGGAGAGGGTATGTTCGATTCCCGTATGCCCATCGACAACCATCGTCAGGTTGTGGGCAAGCGTCGCTCCGCCTTCGGGCACCACGAGCATCTCGAGTTCCCGTGCCGCGGCCAAGATCTGCTGTCGCTGATCCCGACGCGGTTGGTTATAGCTCTTCACGCTAAAAGCACCCTTGGCCTTCATTCGCTTCAAGTGAAACCGAGCATCTTCCAGGGAACCGACCTCTGCCTTGCGGGCACCCGTTGCGCCGTAAAGGATCGTACCGGTCGAGAACGTCCGAGGGGCGAGGAGCAGGCCGGCTCGGGTCAATTCGCTGGCGGCAAAGATGGCATCCGTGTCGTTGGATGGATCATGAATCGTGGTCACACCAAACGCGAGACGGGCCAGATCCACCCAGTTTTGTTGAGGCGTAATTCCACTGCTCGCTTGAGCGCCGTGGGCGTGGGTGTCAATCAAGCCGGGCAAGATGACTTGTCCTGAGACGTCGAAAACGGTGAAGGAATTCTCAAGTGGAGCGTTTCTGCTCGGGCCAATCCAAGCAATGCGATTGCCCTCGATCAGAATGGTTCCCTTCTCAATGATCCCCTCTCGGCCCATGGTGACGATTTTCCCGCCGACTAAGGCGAGCCGGGAGTCGGGGCGATCATGGACCATGGAAAATCCAATCGGCTGAGACCGTGCCGCTGGCGCTTCAAAACCTTCAGGCTTGGGAACGGCCTTACTTGCTGCTGAAACCTCCTGAGTGTAGAGGTGGTCGCCCAGAGTCCAGTGAAGTCTCAGACTGTCACCGCTGAAATGGATCCGGTCCCCTGCCTCCTGACTGACTCGGTTGGTCGGGATTCCCGACTTCCCGATCCCCACATCAATCCGCCGGCCTGTCTCTGCAAAGGGAAACAAGTAGACATTGAATCGTTCCACCAAAGCCACCCATCGGCCGTCGGGAGAGACCCGGAAGTCCGTGCCCCAAGCACTTCGAAAATGATCGCGCTGGTTTTCCCCGTTCAGATCACAGGAAACCAGAATGGTGTTGTCAGCTTCCTTTTCGGTGGCGCCACGACGAAAGTAGAGTCGATCGTCGCGAGCCCCAAAATGAAACCCATCACCTGACTTGAGAATTCGCCTCGTCTCACCGCCTTGCGCCGATGCCCGGTAGATCCCTGGGTTTCGTGTCCAAAGCGGAGAACGAATCTGTCCTCCGCCAACCGCCCGGAAAAACACGTGGCTCCCATCCGGGGAGAAGATGGGAGCCACGTAATGCCCGGGTCGTTCCGTGATTTTCCAGGTCTCTTGCTCGGGACCCGGTCGGGAGGAAACCACGCGAACGGACCCAAGACTGATATCGTTCCACGTCGTGTAGACGATGTATTTTCCATCACGAGAATAGGAGGGGTAGAACTCGAAATGGTC
>DEAY01000288.1 GCA_002348345.1 Verrucomicrobia bacterium UBA2970 | reverse complement strand
GCCAACTACGAATTCCCTATTTTCACCAAAACCAAGCGTCAAGTCGACGTGCTTCTCAACGCCACCACCCGACGGGACACCGAGGGCAACATCACTGGCGTCATCGGTGTGGGCCAGAATATTACCGAACTTCGGGAAAAAGATGCCGCATTACAACAGGCCCAAAAGATGGAAGCCGTTGGTCAGCTAACCGGTGGCATCGCGCACGATTTCAACAATCTTTTGACTGTCATTATTGGTAACTTGGTCTTTCTCCGCGATGACACCAAGCCGATGGATGCAGACACTGAGGAGGCTGTGAATGACGCCATCGCAGCCGCCCAGGATGGCGCCGAACTCACACAGAACTTGCTTCGGTTTTCTCGTAAGGAAGAGCTTAAACCCGCCCTGACCGACATCTCCCTTTCGATCGAGAAGTTTGCGCGGTTCCTGTCTCGCACCGTTGGCGAAAACATCGGGTTGGTGACCGATTCCGAGTTCAAGAGGCTACAAATCAATATCGATCCCAACCAGTTTGAAAACGCCTTACTCAATCTCGCCATCAACTCCAGAGACGCCATGCCCGAGGGCGGCACCATCACGATTTCAACCCACCTGCATGAGCAAACCGCGGAGGATGTTCTGGGGACTGGCCTCAGAGCGGGCACCTACGCTCGCATCACGATCAAGGATACGGGCCAGGGGATTTCGCCCGATCACTTGCCGCACATCTTTGAACCGTTTTTTACCACCAAGGAACGGGAACGGGGCACCGGCCTGGGTCTGAGCATGGTCTATGGATTCGCCCAACAATCGGCGGGAACCTGCCTCATCGATGAATCCACGCCAAAGGGGACCAGCATTTCTTTGTTCTTTCCTTACTCGGATTCTGACCGCCTATCCCTCGATGCCTCCTCCGAGCCCCCCTTCCATCCACACCAAGACCTCGAGCACTGCGGGGTGGTCCTAGTAGTGGAGGATGAACCGAGAGTTCGCAAGATCACCACCAGGAATCTTCAACGACTGGGTTATACCGTCCATGAAGCTGAAACCGCCGAGCAGGCGAGACGCTTCCTCGAGTCCGGCGATCGAATCGATCTCCTCCTTTCGGACGTCCTGATGCCCGGGGACATGGATGGGTTTCGCTTGGCGGAATGGACTCAACAACATTACCCCGAAACCAAGATCTTACTGCTCTCAGGATACCCGAGCGGACACGCGGACAAACTCAAGGCTCGATCATTCCAATTAATCAAAAAGCCCTACCAATATGAGGTCCTTGCGGCGACACTCCAATCCGTCCTCGCAGGCACCCCCCAACAGAACGACCACGACCATGGCGGCAACCCCGCGCCTCGGGCCGGCTAAGGGGTTTCTGCCGCGATCACCAACGAATTATCCGAACCGTTTTAAGGGAATCCCCCCTGACTCACGCGCCCATCACTAGCTCCACGCTGATGGGAGTTCAGGGCGACAACGCACAATCGGTTACCGAAAGAGAAGGAGCGGATACCGACAGACTGACTCTGCCCGCATCCGCCAGTGTTCAACCTCCTTGGCGTCCTTGGGATCGGCCGAACCCGATGTCTGATCCTCCCTTTCTCCTTCCCACAAGGACTTCACCCGTCATCAAAGTATACGTCGGCCGGAGCCGGATCTTTCAATTTTTTAAAGGAAAGAGGAACCGGGATGACACGAATTGAGGGTCACGGGCGAAAGACGCAAGCCCCATTAAGCCAGCACGCCCTCCACCAGGGCTTGGGCTTCCTGAAGCACGGCGTCGAGGTGCTGCCCTCCCTTGAAGCTCTCGGCATAGATTTTATAAATATCCTCCGTGCCGGAAGGGCGAGCGGCAAACCAGCAGTTCTCGGTCACCACCTTCAAACCGCCAATCGCCGCCCCGTTTCCCCTGGCATGGGTCAGCTTCTCCAGGATCGGCTCCCCCCCGAGCTCCCCAACCCTCACCTGCTCTGCGGAAAGGGCTTTGAGTCGGGAGCGCTGCTCCAGGGAGGCCGGTGCATCCACCCGTCGATAGTGGGATTGACCAAATTGCTCCTCCAGGGCTCGGTAGTGGGCGGATGGATCTTTTTGGGTCACCGCCATGATTTCCGCCGCCAGCAGATCCAATATGAAGCCATCCTTATCACTCGTCCAGGTACCTCCGTCGCGCCGCAGGAACGAGGCCCCCGCAGATTCCTCTCCCGCAAACCCATAACTACCATCCCCAAGGCCGGGCACAAACCATTTGAATCCCACCGGCACCTCTGCCAAGGGACGTCCGATCGACTCGGCAACGCGATCAATCATGGAACTTGAGACGAGGGTCTTCCCCACGGCAGCATCGGCCCTCCACTGGGCCCGATTCTGAAACAGATAATGAATCGCCACCGCCAGGTAGTGGTTTGGGTTCATCAGCCCCTCCCTCGTCACGATCCCGTGGCGGTCGAAATCGGGATCATTTCCAAAAGCAAGGTCAAATCGGTCCCTCAACTCGATGAGACCCGCCATCGCATAGGGCGAGGAACAATCCATTCGCACCTTACCATCCTGATCCAGGGTCATGAAGGAGAAGGTCGGGTCGATTCGGGGATTGACCACTTCAAGATCCAGCCCATAGCGCTCCCGAATGGGCTCCCAGTAGGCCAAACCCGCGCCGCCCATCGGGTCCACCCCCATCTTGAGGCCGGAATGTCGAATCGCCTCCATGTCGACGACCCGGTCGAGATCCTCGACATACGGCGTGAGGAAATCCCGCTCATGAACGGTCGACGCACGGAGGGCTTTTCGATAACTCATTCGCTTCACCTCCTTCAGTCCGTGGCGAAGAATCTCATTCGCCCGAGTCTCAATCGCACTCGCCGCCTGGCGATCCGCGGGACCACCAGTCGGTGGGTTGTACTTCAGCCCCCCATCTTCGGGCGGATTGTGCGATGGGGTGATGATCAACCCATCTGCCAATCCATCGGTTCGGTCGGCGTTGTATTGAAGGATCGCATGGGAGACGACCGGAGTCGGCGTGTAGCCACCTCCCGCCTGAAGCCATACGGTTGCTTGATTGGCAGCCAACACCTCGATCACACTTCGATGCGCGGCCTCAGAGAGCGCGTGCGTGTCCATCCCCAGCATCAGCGGCCCGCTCAATCGTTGCGCCTGTCGGTACTCGGCCACCGCCTGGGCAACGGCCAGAATATGCGATTCGGTAAACCCGCCGTTCCGGGAGCTTCCCCGGTGGCCTGAGGTTCCGAAGCTCACCCGTTGTTCGGGATCATCAAGGTCGGGTGATTGGGTATAGTAATCGGCGATCAATGCCGGAATATTGACCAATTTCTCGTGGGGTACGGGTTGACCTGGCTGACCACTCATGGGGTCGTAGGTTTGTGCGTTCCCCTCCCTTCAGGCAAGTACATTATCGCCCGATCACCCCGGCCAACAAAGCGGAGAGCGTTGGATCGAAAAACCGAACCCACGCCTCCCTCCCGGCAAGCCACATGAATCCCTCGAGAACGCTTACCGGTTCCCTCTCTTCGACCGGCATAAACTCGATTCGCCCCTACTGGATTCCCCGCCCCAAGCCATGGCGCTCCGCATAGGCCACCAAATCAACCACGTTCTTGAGCTCAAGCTTCTTCATGATTCGGTACCGATGGGTTTCGACGGAGCGGGGATGGAGCTTGAGGGTTTTGGCGATTTCCTTGCTCGTTAACCCCTGAACGACCAATCGAACCACATCTTGTTCCCGTCGACTCAGGATCTTCGAGAATGCGACCGGATCCTGCGCGAGTTGAGAACTCACTTCCTGCACGATGGCGGTGTAATAGTGACCTCCCGACGCGACGCGACGCATCGCCTCCTCCAGGATATCGAGCGGTTGATCCTTTTCGACATAGCCATGCACCCCGACTTCTCTCAATCGATTGATCGTAAAGGGATCCTTCAGATTGGTGAGCGCCAGGATCCGAACCGCGGGAAGTGCCTTGAGAAGCCGTTGGGCCATGGTGATCCCATCCATCTCCGGCATATCCACATCCGTCACGACCAGATCGGGACGCGCTTCGAGGCACAGGGTTTGCCCTGACTTGCCGTCGGCACAATCCCCGAGCACCTCAAAGTGGGGATTCATTTCCAGGGTCTTCACCAGGACGTTTCTCAATAACTCCTGGTCCTCGATGAGGACGGTTCTCACCGACTTCATTCGCCGCCTCCCGCGTCACACCATCCTGTGTTCTGCGCGGTCGGGATGGAAAAGCTGAACTCGCTCCCGACCCCCGGGTCACTAAACACCTCCAGCACGCTGCGGTGACGCCGGACCATTTCCTGACACAAGAGCAACCCAAAGCCTGACCCCTGCTCCTCTTCCGGAGCCGATCGATCAGCCGAATCCGTTCGCAATTCGAAAAGTCGATTCACCTGCGCTACCGACATCCCCCGCCCCGTATCCGCGACCGAAATGCGGACGAATCCATCCAACTCGGAGACGGAGAGGTCGACCGTCCCTCCCGCGTCGGTAAACTTGATCGCATTGGAGACCAGATTACGGAGAACCGTGTTCAACATCTCCGTATCCGCCCGCACGGTCATGCCCTCCGCCACATCCCATTCAAGACGAATCCCCTTCTCCTCCGCGCGGGGCCGATAGAGCGCCGCGACCTGCCGCACCACGGTCGCGAGATCCAGGACGATCGGATTGAACGGGAGCTGCCCGGTCTGGAACCGCGACCAATTCAGCAGATTCTCCAGGAGACCGTGCAATTGTTTTCCGGTCTGGTTGATATTGGTGGCAAATCGGGACACGTCTTTCGACGCGAATGATTCCGGCGCCCTGACCATCAGCTCGGAGAGTCGAATCACCCCATTGAGGGGCGCCCTGAGATCATGCCCAATGATCGAGAACAGCCGATCCTTTTGAGCGTTTGCTTGCTCGAGTTGATCATTGGCCCGACGAAGGGAACGTTCCGCTTGAAAGCGGCGTCGAATCTCCCTGACGACAAACGCGGTAAATCCAATCGTCATGACCACTCCAACCCACAGCACGCCGTTGACCAATCGTGCCTTGCGAGCCGCCAATTGCGAAATCGTCTGTGGGACCAATACCTTTAACACCACCTCGGCTTCCTCATAGCTTCCGCCCAACGCACACATTACCTGCGTCTTGGGCTGTCCGTCCGGCCCGCGCGCACTTGGCTCTATGAGAAAGAACTGCGATTGTTCAAACACATCCAGATCGACATCGAATTCATGAATCTCCCATTCCTCCGCCGACAATTCATCCCAGTCGCCATCATCAAAGGGCTCTTCCTCGATTTCAAATTCCTCCTCGGGAAAGACCGGGTAAACGTCAGTCTGGTTGATCGGCTCCCCCCCCCCTTTCCAAGGGCTCACATCCCGACTCGAGGGAAGGGCGTAGGTCGTTCCCAACACCCCCTCATAGAGGCGATAGTCCAGGGCCAGGCGCTTGCCCAGCACGATCGTCCCCAGGTCCGGCCCCTGATCACGTTCCAGATCATAGACGAGAT
>DEAY01000466.1 GCA_002348345.1 Verrucomicrobia bacterium UBA2970 | reverse complement strand
CATGGGAGTTTATCGTGTTCACCGGGGAGATTTTTCGCATGGATCGAGCGACGATCGATCGGCTGGGACGGGCCCTGGCGGAACGTTTCCACCTCCAGGATTTTATCAACAAACCCATCGAAGGCCTTTCCCACGGAACTCGCCAACGGGTGGCGATTGTGTCTGCGTTGCTTCATGATCCGGAGGTCTTTGTCATTGACGAACCCATGGTCGGCCTCGACCCGCAACACGCTCGGATCGTCAAGGACGTGCTCAAGGAACGGACGGAAACCGGAATGACGGTCTTCCTTTCGACCCATCAACTGAGCGTGGCCGAGGAAATGGCGGACCGAATCGGAATTATCCATCAAGGGAAACTGATCGCCGTGGGTACGCGTGAGGAATTGCGGAAGCTCAGCGGTGAGGAGGGGGCACTGGAGACGGCGTTTCTCAGCCTGACCCGTGAGGAAGTCGCGGGGGACCGGGATCAGCAAGGGGCGGGCCATCAGTGAGCGACGATCCGACCATTGAAGCGCCCGGTGCGTTTGGCTTGTTGGCGCGAATCAATCTGCTTCAGGTTTGGCGCCGGATCATCGCCATTCGGCGGCAGTCCCGGTTGCTCACCAGCATGATCGGTATCTTCGTCTTCGGATATTGGTGGTTGTCGTTTCTCCTGTTTCAAAAGGCTTTGAAGTTCGCCGGTGCCTTTCCGGGACTCGGAACGCTGTTGGTGGAGCGGATGATTTACCTCTTGTTTGCGTTCCTCTTTGGCCTCCTGCTGATCAGCAATCTGTTGATCAGTTACACCAACCTGTTTCGGAACCGGGAAACGGCGCACTTGCTCTCCCTTCCTGTGTCCCCCCAGACGATTTATCGATGGAAATTCCTCGAATCGACCTTTCTCGCCTCGTGGGCCTTTCTCTTTCTCGTGATTCCCTTGCTGCTCGCGTTTGGAATCGAACAGAGGGCCGGTGGGAGTTTTTACATCGTCACCACGGCTGCCATTTTTCTCTTCATCATTCTTCCGGCTGTCGCGGGTTCCTGGGGCGCCATTCTGGTGGCTCGATTTCTCGACCGTCGATTGTTTCAAATCCTGACCCTTTGCCTCGCGGCCGGGTTGATTGCCATGGTGGCGATTTGGATGAAGCCCGACGAGGTCACCGATCAAATGCTCGAAACGAGAGTCCTGGTCGTTCTCGACCGACTCCTGGCCAATACACGGTTCGCCCTCTTTCCCTTTCTTCCCAGTTATTGGTTGTCATCGGGGGTCCTTCAGTGGGCGGAGGGGGCCCGCAGTGCGGCCGGTTTTTTTCTGAGTGTCCTGGTGAGCTATGTTCTGTTTTTTGGGACCTTGGCCTTTACCAGGGTCGGACGGCCCTTCTATGAGGCGGCTTCCGCGGTTCGCAGCCGGGGGAGTGTTTTTGGACGGTGGAGGTTTTTCAAGACGGGTGGCCTGGCCCGCCGCGGACCTTCATTCCGGCGGGGGCCGATGGAGTGGCTCGTCGGCTTGATGGTTTGGCTGCGCCCCGATGTTCGGGCGGTTCTGGTCAAGGACATCCGGGTCTTCTGGCGTGATACCACGCAATGGGGACAGAGCTTGATGCTTTTCGGGCTATTGGGGGTCTACATTCTCAATCTCCGGCATTTTTCGTCCCAGTTGAATAATCCTTTTTGGATTCATTTGGTCTCCTATCTCAATCTGGGAGCCTGCTCTCTCAACCTGGCGACCCTCACGACCCGGTTTGTTTATCCCCAGTTCTCTTTGGAGGGCAAACGTCTCTGGATCGTCGGGATGGCCCCGCTGGGCTTGAATCGGGTGGTTCGCGCCAAATACTGGTTGGGGTGTGTGACCTCCTTGATGATTACCGTCGGCCTGATCAGTCTTTCCTCGTTCATGCTCAAGATGCCGCCTGTTCAAATCGCTTTTTTTGCAGCGATCGTTGCCATCATGACCTTGACCCTCAATGGCCTGGCGATGGGGCTCGGCACCTTGTACCCGAATTTCCGGGAGGATAATCCCAGCAAGATCGTCAGTGGGTTCGGGGGGACGTTTTGTTTGGTGTTGAGCTTTCTCTACATCGTGTTTTCGGTGGTCGTGTTGGCGCTGGGATCGCCATGGAGGCCGTTGGTCCAGCGGCCGGAGACGGCGACGATGATCGCTTTGAGTGTGTTTCTTGTCGTTTCGATTGGATTGGGGTGGGTTCCGCGGCTCATGGGAAAGAGACACCTTCAATCGCTTGAGATTTAGCGGGACGATCGGGCGCTGTATCGGGAGGCGGGCCGAACCGGGAACCGATGGCCGACAAGGGGGGGGCGACGGGCAGGGTGAATTGCATTTACCCCGTTTTCCACGTTTTTGGGTCACTGACTTTACAGCAGCCCGGACCCGGAATACATTAAGAGCCATGGCATCCCAGTTTGACGACACCGACTTCATTGATCGCGACTTTCAGCAATCGGAGCAGACCGCCGTGGTGACGGGAGAGGAAATCAGTCATGACAGCCCTGGAATCACGCCCCCGGTCAGCGCTCTTCCCACCAGAGAGGAGTTGGAAGCCAAGGTTGGGGATACCCAGGTGCGCTTGGCGAAACTCAAGCGTCAGCAGGAAGAGCTGGAACAGCGTCGGGTGGCACTGGAGGAGACCCGGAGGCGTCGGAAAGAGTTTCATGGCGGAAAGACCGAGATGGTTCAGCATTTGACGCGGGGCATTGCCATGCTCGAGGAGTCTGAGTTGGCTTTGAGGCGGGACTGCAATCAGATGAACAAGTCCCTGGAGGCGTTTCGAGAAGGATTGGACAAGATCAACGGTTACAATGAGGAAGATTGGACGGCGGAAAACGTTGAAGTGGAACTCACCCGCGCCTTAACCGCGATCGACAACGCTCGAATGGAGTGGAATTCGGCCCGGCTCAAATGGAGCTTTCTGGATGGGGAAGGGGGATTGCCCGAAGAGTCTTCGGCCACCCAGGCGTCGACGGGGTGGGTGGAACACCTGGCCGACCTGCCCTTCAAGCAGCTTTGCCGGATCGGACTTGCCTTGACCTGGCCTCTGGCGTTGATCGGGGTCGCTCTGCTGGCCTTGCGTTTCTTCTAGATCTGGGGTTTCATCGGATCGATGCGGTTGTTTCAACGCAAAGTGGATCCCATCGTGGAGCGCGAGCGGATGCTTGAGCGCGAATTGTCCGCGCTCCAGGATCTGATCGAGGTTCTCGATGATGAGGCCCGGGAAACGGAACAACGTCCAAGGGTTCGATCCACAGTAAGGCCTTCACGGCAGATCCCGGCGCGGAATCCCTTCGCTTCAGGCCAGGAGGTGGTGTTTGAACCCGTCGATAACGAGCCGATCACCGATCCCGAACCCCTTGAAGTCGAAACCGCCCACTACAACGAGCACGGGGTCAAGAAGATCAACCTTCCCCAGATTTGGCGGCGGGTGCGGAACGCCTTCAATCGAAGGCCGGGCGCGCAGTCGAAGTTTGTGAATTACTTGGCCGCCGGAAGCATTCAAGGCATTCGGCCGCTGCGCTACGAACGGCGAATCGCTCGCAATCGCTTTCTTGCCCTGTTCGGTGCCCTGCTGCTGGTGCTCTTCGGGGTCCTGGCGTTGATCAAGGGTCAGCTCTAGCAAAGGCTGACGATTCCGTGAGGGTTTGGGAGGTCGGTTGCGGGACGTCGGTGGGGGTGTTTCAACTCCGTTTTTCTTCAGCCGGTTGGCAGTCGCTCTCGTTTCCAGGCAACGCCCCGGCTCCTCTTCGAAAGGAAAACTGGCCGACCGACAGGGCCTTGGATGGTCTTCCCAAAGCATGGCTTGAACGGGCACGGGCGGCGGTTCAACACGGGGTCGGCGGACAGGCCTTGGGTACCCTTCCTCCCCTGGACCTGGTGGGGACACCGTTCCAGCTCAAGGTCTGGAAGGCGTTGACCGGGATCCCCCCGGGGGAAACCCGAACCTACGGCCAGGTCGCCGAGTCGATGGGGCAACCGGGTGCCGCCCGCGCCGTGGGGCGAGCATGCGGCGCCAATCCGCTCCCCTTAATTGTGCCCTGTCATCGTGTGCTGGCGGCTCACTCCGGGTTGGGAGGGTTTTCGGGAGGCCGGGCCTGGAAACCGTTTCTATTGGCCCGGGAAGGCTGGGGCGGGGGATGTGGTCTTCCCCTATTCCAGCAAGGGGACGAGCCGGATGGGGTGTAGATCCATGATGGCGTCCGCCTTTTTGCGCAGGGGTTTGATCGTCAGCGTGTAGCGGTCGGGCCGCGTCAAGCGAATCTGTCCCACACAACGAGGGACGAAGTTCTGAAAATGTCCCGGTTCCTCGACCTGAAAGGGGAGTGAGACTGTGTGCCGATCTCCAACGCGACCTCGCTTCCCCCCTGTCCTTTCCCACATC
>DEAY01000084.1 GCA_002348345.1 Verrucomicrobia bacterium UBA2970 | reverse complement strand
CGAAGGCGTGCCACAGCAGAGCAACGTGGTGTTCGCGGACGATTTTTCCAGCAACGCTATTGATGAGGCAAAATACCTTGCAGCAACTCCCTTCTTTGAGGGGGGTAAGGGTGACATTCACGCTGAAGCCGGCGACGGCGTGATGCGGTTTGTCGGCACGACCACCAAACAATGGTGGTCCGGCGGCACCCTGCGCATCGTTCCCACGTTCGCTCCCTCGGATTCCGAGAAGATCACCTTGACGATCGATCGTGTCCAGGAAGCAGGCCAGGGAACGGCCTCAAGAAGTGCCCTCTGGATCTACGACGAGAGTGAAACCAATTACGTTCTTTTCGCTGACGTCCGCGGTGAAGGCGGCTGGCGTTACAACCGGAAGATCGGTCAGGACGGGGATGTCCCCACTGGCGGCGGCAATAACATCACCGCATTCGATGGGGATGCCTTCGACGATGGCGGCCTGCACACCATGGGAATGGTTGCGGACGGCTCAACGGTCAAACTCATGCTGGATGGCGTCGAAGGCGCAGAAGTGGCCTTTCCGTTCTCTCCCGTCATCTTCCAATTCGGAGCCTTTGCCCGAGCGGACAATGACACGGCGGACACCACCTGGGACAATCTGTCGATCGAGAGTGAAGGAGGGGCAACCTTCTCTCCCTCGGGCGTCGGGGTTCGTGAAGGCGGCGTCAGCCCGCCGGTCACCGTCCGCATCCCGCAGGGATTGAATTCCCAGCGAGCGATCAGCGTCACGGTCACCAGTGACGATACCAGCATCGCCAACCCAGATGGCGGCACGGGAGGCAGCATCAATCTGACCTTCCCCGCTGGAGGAGCCAACACGGCAACCTTCCGCGTCAAAGGAAACAGCCTTGGTGGGACGCAATTTGGAATCAGTTCCGGAAGCGTCGCATCCGGCAATCGATTGGACGTCGCCGTGGTTTCCGACCCGGGAGTTCGCCTTGAGGACGACTTCGGTGGAAACTCAATCGACAAGTCGAAGTGGCAAGTCTCCGACGAGGGATTCGGCAACGGATCGGGTGACTTCAACGTGACGCTAGACGGAGGCCAACTGAAGGTTGGAGGTTTTGTCAACGAAGATGCCTGGGCCGGTGCCTCAGCCAAGACAGTGGACAGCTACCTGGCCACTTCGGAACTGAACCTGGTCTTTGAAGCAGATCGTGTCTCGATCGACCAATTCGGTTCGGCTGGTCGAAGCGGCGTCTTCATCACCAACGACGACCGATCCCGTTATGTGTTCGTTTCCCAACAATTGGAGGACAACGACAATTCCTTCTGGCGCGTCAACACCAACCCCGGGAATGCCACGGGCGGTGGAGCGGTCATCACCGCTTGGGCCGGTATGCAGGATCTCAAGAACCACCGAATCAAGCTCGTCGCCGACGGCTCACAAGTCGAGGTGTTCCTCGATGGTGTTTCTGGGGGAACCTTCCCGTTTCAGGTCAGCGCGGGCATCTTCTTCGAACTTGGGGCTTACGCCCAATTCGTTGATGAAGATGTCAATGCGGTCTTCGACAATGTCAAGATCGAGAACGTCTTGCCCTGCATCAAACCCGATACATCCAACGTGCTTTTGACCTTGGCTGAAAGCACTACCGTATCGATCAGCGTCCCGAGTCTCGTCAATGATTCAACCGACGTCACCGTCACCGTGAAGAGTAGCGACCCGAGTGTGGCGGTACCCGTCGGCGCCGTCGATGGCAGCCTCACCTTGAGCTATCCTGCAGGGGGCTCGAACATGCAGGCATTTGCCGTTCAGCCCCTCGGGCTGGGTGCGGCTGAGTTCACCATCACGACCTCGGCAGACGCGTGTGTGGAAGGCAATGTCAGTGTCGAAATCATCTCCGTTCCCGAGGAATTCCTGGTGGACTCCTTTGGTGGAGACAGCTTCGACTCCTCGGTCTGGAAGACGGATGACACCTCGTTCGATGACTCGGGCATCGCGAAGGCCGATCCGGATACCTATATCAAAGTCGAGAATGGGGAGGTCCTCATCCATGTCGAGGCCGAACAAGCCGCATGGCCGGGATTGGCGCTCTTCACGACCGACACCTTCTCCGCCTCGGCAACCGAGCCCCTCACCTTCGAGATCGATCGAACCAAGGTCGATTTCGTCCTGGCAGCCGGTGTGAGTTCTGAGAGTCGAACGGGCGTCTGGGTCCGAAGCGGTGACAACTACGTGTTCTTCGTGGATCATACCACCCACGACGCCCGCAACTATGGTTGGCGCTACAACCGTTATCCGGGTGAGGATGATGTGGAAGAGAGCGGGATTGGTATTAACATTCCCGCGTTCGATGGGCCGAAATACGACGATCGCAAGGTTCACCGAGTGAAGTTGGTCCTCAATGGTTCGACGGTGAAGATGTTCTTGGATGATATCTTTGGGGCGGAGGTCGAATTCCCCCATAAGAGCAATCTGAGCTTCGGCTTCGGATCCTATGCCGATGATACCGGACCAGCCGATCCCGAGAGCGGAATCGTTCGCGGAAACCAGACCTCTGGATTCTTCGACAATGCGCGAATCACCGGAGGATCGGTTCCTTTCGAACCGACGATCATCGAGCCGCCAACCGTGCCGTCCACACCCAGTGGCCCGGCTGAGATCACCGGCATTTCCGTCGCTGATGGAAATCTGGTCATTGAATGGTCGGGCGCAAGCCTGCACCATTCGGCGACGGTCGATGGAGACTATACGCCGATCGACGGCGCATCGCCTCCAAGCACGACGATCGCGATTGATGGCGATACCAAGTTCATCATCGCTCGTTGAACTGACGACTGATCAATCAAACAAGGCCGGATCTTATGGATCCGGCCTTTTTTTTTATCTTAAAGCAGACTACCATCCCCTCAAACAGATCAGAGCCCATTACCATTTAAATGAGTTTTTTACATCGAAGAATACTTCCCCTCAAAATCGATTCACGACACAAACATTTCTATTCCGCCCTGGGTCTGCTGTCCATGGTCTCGGTCTATTCGGCCCTCTGCCAAGGCGCCACCACCTCCCCTGAACATAATTTTGCGCTCCTCCAACTCAACGTACGAGCCCGAGCCCAGCAGGAGGCCGCGAAATCGATTCAAACCTTCCACGACTTTCAGTTTCACGATCACATTGATCAAAGTGGCATACTCTTTCGACATCACATCGCCGACGATGCCGGTATCAACTACAAGGCTGCGCACTACGACCACGGTAACGGGATCGCCCTCGCCGATGTCGACGGCGATGGCTGGCTCGATTGCTATTTCACGACCCAACTGGGTGTCAACCAACTATGGCGCAACAAGGGGGACGCCACCTTCGAGAATATCACCGCCAAAGCGAGGTTGGGACTACCGAACCACGTCGTTGTGAGTGCGGCCTTCGCCGACGTCGACAACGACGGCGATCCCGACCTCTTTGTCACCACCGTCAAACGAGGCAACCGCTTCTTTGAAAATCAGGGCAACGGTCGGTTTACCGATCAGACTCGAAAGGCCGGACTTGCCTATTCAGGCCACTCCTCCGGGGCCGCCTTTCTTGATTACGATCGAGATGGCAAACTCGATCTCTTCCTCGTGAACGTCGGCACTTACACCAACGACAAGCGTGGCCGTGGCGGGTTCTACCGCGCCCTCCCAGACGCCTTCTCGGGACACCTCTTCCCCGAACGCACCGAATACAGCATCCTCTACCGGAATCTCGGCGGGAATCGTTTTCAAGATGTTTCCCAGGACGTCGGCCTCCAGGATGGAAGTTGGAGCGGCGATTGTGCCATCACCGACTTCAATGGCGACGGTTTCCCGGACCTCTACCTCGTGAACATGCAGGGGGACGACCATTATTACGAGAATCAAGGGGGCAAAAAGTTTGTCGAAAAAACATCAGACTACTTTCCCAAAACCCCGTGGGGTGCCATGGGGGTTAAGTTTTTCGACTATGATCGCGACGGGGACCTCGACCTCTATGTCACCGACATGCATTCCGACATGACGCAAACCCAGACGCTTGAGGCGCTTCAATTTGATCTGTCCAAGGAAAAAACCAAAAGCGAAGCCTACTGTTCCATCCAATGGACAGAGGAGTATCTCCAGGGCGCTCGGAACAATGTTTTTGGAAATGCATTCTATCGCAACGAGGGAAACGGATCCTTCCAGGAAGTCTCTGACTCGGTCAATACCGAAACCTACTGGCCGTGGGGATTCTCAGTGGGCGACTTGAACGCCGATGGTTATGAGGACCTCTTCGTGGCAGGAGGAATGGGCTACCCCTTCCGCTACGGGATCAATTCCGTACTCCTGAACGATCAAGGCAAGCAATTCGTTGACGCTGAATTCCTGGTGGGTGTCGAACCCCGGGGGGATGGACGAACCGAACAAGTTTGGTTCACGCTTGATTGCGACGGCGCCCATCGAGAGCACTCCGAATGCCAAGGAGTCACCGGAAAAAAGCCGGTCCTGGGCACCCTGAGCACCCGTTCCTCTGCCATCGTGGATATCGATCACGACGGGGATCTCGACATCATCACCAATGAATTCAATGACAGGCCTCAGGTCTTGATGAGCAATCTCAGCGAACGACGCCAGGTCCGATACGTCAAGATCCGCCTCCAGGGTCGGCGCTCCAATCGCGATGGAATCGGTGCCATGGTCAGCCTCAGTGCGGGAGGAAAAACCAGCACTCAATTCGTTGACGGAAAGTCGGGTTACCTCTCACAGAGCTCCGTTCCGCTCTACTTCGGCCTCGGCTCGTCGACGAAGATCGATTCCATCTCCGTACGCTGGCCCAGTGGCAAGACAACGCTTCAAAAGAGTGGACTCCCGCTCAACGAAACGATCACGATCCACGAGACCGATTGATTCGCCATGCGTTTTTTGGGAACGACCCTCGGCTTTTGTCTCGCGCTTGCCGCATGGGGGGAAGAGCTCCCCTGGCGGACATTTCAGGGGCATCGCATCCTCCCTCTGCGGGTCCCGGCATCGGCCCCTCAACCCGGCTTCGACGCCATCGCGCCCGCCACCTCCCAGATCCGCTTCGTCAATGACCTTGCCCAGAGCACATCGATCACCAACCAAATCTATTTGAACGGTTCGGGAGTTGCCATTGGTGATATCGACGGTGACGACCGGCCTGACCTTTATTTTTGCGGCCTCGAATCGGAAAACCAGCTCTATCGAAATCTGGGGAATTGGACCTTTCACCGGGTGAGCGACCAGCCCCAACTCGGTTGCACCGACCAAGCCTCCACCGGGGCTGCCTTCGCAGACGTCGATGGCGACCGCGACGTCGATTTGTTGGTCAACGGGATCCGGCGAGGCACCCGGTTGTTCCTGAACGATGGGACCGGTCGCTTCACCGAAGCCACCGAATCGTGGGGGTTACAGAACACCAGAGGGAGTGCGTCATTGACCTTGGCAGACATCAATGGGGATGCCTGGCTGGACCTTTACGTCGTCAACTACAGAAACGAAACGATGCGCGACGAACCCGACAGCCCCTTCGATGTCCGAGTCAAAGAGGGGCAATACGAACTGGTCTCCTATCGGGGGCGCCCAGGAACCAGCCCCGACCTGGTCGGTCGATTCAGTTTTGACCGCGAATCCGGCGTGTTGGAGAACGGACAAGCGGATCAGTTGTTCCTGAATACAGGCGACAACTCGTTTTATCCGGTCGCCTGGGATGAGGGACTCTTCTTGGACGAACAGGCCAATCCCATTTCACCCCCCTACGATTGGGGCCTCTCGGCCATGTTCCGGGACCTCAACGGGGACCTAGCCCCGGATCTCTACGTCTGCAACGATTTTCAATCACCCGACCGCGTCTGGATCAATGACGGCACGGGGACCTTTCAACCGCTTGCTCAGGCCGCCCTCCAGCAAACCAGCCTTTTCTCGATGGGTATCGATGTCGCCGACATCAACCGCGACGGTCATGCCGATTTCTTCGTCTGCGACATGTTGAGCCTAAAGCATTCCGACCGCCATGTTCAGGTCATGGAAGAACTGGCCTTCTCCCAATACCGCAACACCGACCAACGACGCCCCCAAACGCCGCGAAACACCTTGCTGCTCAATCGCGGCGACGGCTCGTTTTCCGAGATCGCCCGCTTCGCGAGAGTGGACGCCTCCTACTGGTCTTGGTGCCCCATCTTTCTCGATGTCGATCTCGATGGATACGAGGATCTCCTCATCACCACCGGGCACGGCCGCGATGCCCAGAATACGGATATCGCTTCAGATATCGACCAGGAGATCCAGGAGAAATCGCTGGATCCCGCGGCGCAGTTGCAACTCCGTCACCGTTATCCGGAACTCAAGACGCCCAATGTCGCCTTTCGAAACAATGGGGATCTAGGATTCTCCGACGCCAGTATGGCCTGGAATTTTGACTCGGACCAGATCAGCCACGGCTCGGCTCTGGGCGACCTGGATGGAGACGGCGACCTGGACATCGTCGTCACTTGCCTCAACGCGCCCCCTCTCATTCTTCGAAATCGAAGTCACCAAGCCCGACTCCGGGTCACCTTGAAGGGATACTCACCAGACTCTCATGGCATCGGAGCCCGCGTCGAGGTCACCACCCCGGGCATGCCCGTTCAAAGCCAGGAAATCATTGCCGGGGGGCGTTATCTCTCCTCGGACGAGCCCACCCGCGTGTTCGCCATGGCGTCCGCCGAGAGCCTGGCCACCATCCAGGTGACCTGGCGCGATGGGACCCGAACCCAAGTGCCTGACGTCATGGCCAATCACTGGATCGAGATCTCACAGGCGGCTTCCACCCCCCCCAAAAAAAACGTTTCGCCAACCGCCAAAGCACCCTCTCTTTTCAAACACCAGCCCAGCCTCCTGGCCCATCGACACGTTGACCGGCCCTTTGATGACATGGCACTCCAAAACACCCTTCCGCATAAACTCAGCGAACCGGGCCCCGGTGTCAGCTGGTTTGATTTCAACGGGGATGGTTGGGAAGACCTCTTCCTGAGCGCGGGCCGGGGAGGCAAGATGGGCGTGTTTCGGAATGCCGGCGGCAAACAGTTCGTTCGTCAAAAGGCAAGTGCGTTTGCAAAACCCGTCCCCCAAGACCAGGCTTGCATCCTGGGCTGGCAACCCTCGGCCACCGACCGAGCGCTTTTGATCGGCCAAACGAATCATG
Source organism: Verrucomicrobia bacterium UBA2970 (assembly GCA_002348345.1). GTDB lineage: Bacteria > Verrucomicrobiota > Verrucomicrobiia > Limisphaerales > AAA164-E04 > UBA2970. Next base: position 342 of record DEAY01000084.1, on the reverse strand, counting down.
AAGCCGCCCGTTCCTCGGCGAGTCCGGTTCGACAATTCTCCGTAGTCACGGGCCAGAGTCGAGACGATTTTCTCAACTCCAAGACCAGTCTCGGCGCACTGACCATGGGTGATCTCGATGCCGACGGGGACTTGGATCTATTCGTCGGCGGCGCTCACCAGGCCGGAAGTTACCCCCGCCCCCAGCCATCCTATCTGCTCCGCAACCAGCAGGGAACCCTCACCGCCGACCCCGCTCTCTCCCACCCCTGTACCGCATTGGGCCTCGTACGATCGGCCACCTTTGCCCGGTTGAACCACGATCGATTTCCCGAACTGATTGTGGCGGGACATTGGGTGCCCC
>DEAY01000025.1 GCA_002348345.1 Verrucomicrobia bacterium UBA2970 | reverse complement strand
GCCTCCGGCGGAATGGGAACGGTCTATCGGGCTATGGACACCCGTCTCAATCGCGAGGTGGCGGTCAAGCTGATGAAGGATGAACTCCTGAGCGACAAGGAAGCCTGCGAAGCCTTCGATATTGAAGCACGGGCCTGTGCCTCACTCAACCACACCAATATCATCCACATTTATACCTTCGATGAGCACATGGGAAAGCGCTATCTGGTCATGGAGGTCGCTGACAACGGTTCCCTGGACACGCGGATCGAGAATGAAGCCAGAGTCCCCGAATTGGATATCCTCGACGTCGGCATAAAGGTCGCTTCGGCCCTCGATTCGGCTCTCCAAAAAGGCCTGCTTCATCGAGATATCAAGCCTGGAAACATTCTCTTCAACGAAGAGGGCGAGCCCAAGGTCATCGATTTTGGCCTGGCGACCAACTCAACCGAGGATACCAACTACCATGGCACCATCTGGGGCACTCCCTACTACATCGCCCCGGAGAAAGTAAATCGTGAGGCAGAAACCCTTCTTTCCGACATGTATAGCCTCGCGGGAACCCTCTACCACGGACTGACCGGACATGTCCCCTTTGACGCTCCCTCAATCGAGGAAGTGGTTTCGGCCCAGATCCATACGCCCCTCACGCCTCCGAACCACGTCCTCAACACCATCACCCAGGGGACGAGCGATGCCCTCTATCACGCGATGGCCAAGGACCCCGCGCACCGATACCGAAGTTACGGCGACTTCATCATGGCCTTGGAGAGCGCCAGAAGCCAACTTCTCGTGAGTCTCTACAATGCGGAGTAATCCATCGGGACTTGCCCGGTCACGGACTCATTGAGTCTCCCCTTTGGTGACCCGAAGAAAGACCTCTTCAAGATCCAGGGCGTCCTCTCGAAGCTCGACCAGCTTCGCGCCACCCCGCACCAAGGCTTCAGGAATGAAGCTAATATCCCGAGCAGCGGAGGACAAGACCACCCGAATTCGCCCCTCGACCTCCTCGGTCTCAAGGACTTCTGGGCGATTGCTCAAAATCGAGCCGGCCTGATCGATATCAGACGACACCCTGACCCAGACGCTGACCTCATCCTTCATCTGGTCGGCGACCCCGTTGACCGAACCGCAGTAGATCAACTTACCTTTCTCAATGATCGCAACTCGATTGCAGAGACTCTGGAGTTCGCTGAGAATGTGGGAAGAAATGATAATCGTCTTTCCCATTCGTTGGAGTTCCTGGAGGATCGCCATCATCTCAATTCGCGCCCGAGGATCCAGACCGCTGGCCGGTTCGTCCAACAGCAAAAGCTGGGGATCGTGAATCAAGACCCGCGCCAATCCCAGCCGCTGCTGCATGCCGCGGCTTAACGCACCGATCAGGGCCCCTTGCTTTTCCGACAATCCCACCAACTCGAGAACGTCGCGCACCGTCGTTTCCCGTTTTTTGGGAGGGATCCGATAGCAGGCCCCAAAAAAGTCCAAGTATTCCGTGACTTCCATGTCTTTGTAGACCCCAAAGAAATCGGGCATGTAACCGATGAGATGACGAACGGCATCCGCGTCCCGAACGACATCGTGCCCCCGCACATACGCCTGTCCCGCACTTGGCGAGAGAAAGGTGGCCAGGATCCGAAGCGTCGTGGTTTTGCCGGCCCCATTTGACCCGATGAATCCGAACAAATCACCCTGATTCACCTGAAGGTCGAGCGAGGAAAGTGCCATCATCGACCCGTAGCTGCGACTGAGGCCACGCGTCTCGACCGCCACCACGGGCGCTTGAGTTTCGGTTTCTGCTTTCATCGTCAAATCTCATTTGCGGTTGCCCCCAACCCGGTCTCCACCGGCTTCTCCCCCGAATCTTGCGGTTCAACCATCGGCGTGACCACCATCCGCACCAAGGCGTTCTGCACTCGCCGAGACACCTCAAACTGATTAAGAGGAGCAATCGGCGAATATCCCGAATAGAACGCCAACACAACCAAATCTCCCCGTTCCTGGAAGGGGCTCAGGTCCAGACCGTGAGGATAAACCAAGCCGCGAGATCCGCTGAGCTCCCCATCCGATTGGCCAAGGAACGAGGCCACCATCGAATGCAACGGTTCGTCGCTTAACCGAATGGTTCTGCCGACCGCCTGCTGCCGACTCCGGAGCACATTCTGATAAGTTGTCCCGTGACGTTGAACATACTGCGTCAGCGACTCCCCTTCCCTCACCTTCACCGTTTCGGAACGAGACTCCCCGGCACCCACCCCCCCTAACTGATAAACCTCTCCCTCCGCAACGATGGAGAGACGTTCGATCCGCCTGGCACTCTGATTCAAAATCCTCACCTCGTATCCCTCTCCCGTTTCGTAGGCGGTCACTGAAAAAGGCGCACTCCCTCGGTGGGACCAGTCAGCGACATACAACTGGCTTGTCCAAACCGGTACGAAGACCCGACAGTTGGTTGCGTCATCCTCTTGTTGCAGTTGAAACTCCTGCCCTCCCTGCACTCCTCTGCCCATCCCAAAGAACTCAGGACGAAAAACAGCCCCCGGAACCTTGCACCCCAAATCATAGCGCCGGTTGGTCGGCGAGTAGATGGAGCCATAGGAGCGTCCTCGAAGCCTGGTTTCCCCCTGGTCGGGAACGACATCAACCAAATGAAGCTCATTCCACTCCAGAACACCGGAACGTAATTTGTATCCGATCAGATAGATCAAAAACGAAAACAAGACCACGTAAGCCGGAAAAGTGAGCCAAGTCAGCATTTGCCGGTCAATCCGTTTGAGAAACCAACGGTCAAAGGGACCAATGACCATCAAATACACCAACAAAAGGAGGAGCAGCCACTTGACGGGAAGCTTTTGGACTTGCCGGCTTTCAATCAGAGAACCAAATATGCCATCCGCCCCAGAACCTCCCCACAGATTGAATCGGCTTTCATCGAACCACGAATAGGGAACCCCATTGAGCTTGGCCCAGAACCAAGGTTTGTTCTTCCAGGAACGGAAGGGTTCCCGTTCGGGACTGAACGTCAACACGGTCACCTGCCCCCTACCTCGCTCCGCGCTGAGCACCAGGGGGTGACCCTCCACTTCGAGAAGCACTTCTCCATCAACCCGCTGGCCCGTGACGATTGGGATCTGGACCGATTCAAAATCGGGATCACGCATAACGCCGTGATACGCCAAGGTCCGGTCGTCATCCGCTTTCAATCGGGATCGCATCGTCAGAGCGGTGCGAACCATTCCAACCGGTCGCGGAGGGACCCGATCCGGCGATCCGTCAACCAACCAATCCCTCAACGCCGCACCCGTGGCAACCTGACTTGCGCTGATCGGAACAAGCGGACTCAATGAGACCAGCCAATCCGTCGCCGACACATCGACCGGTTGCTCAATCGCCAGGATCAGGTGTCCCCCGCCTTCAATCCACCGGGTCAGCGATCTGGCCTGGGGCCCCGTCAGTTTCAAGGCCTGCTCCGAATTCAAATAAAGCGATACCAACCCCTCCAAGGCAATCGGATTGTCGGGAAACTGTTCTGGTTGGATGCGCCCGGTTTCCGGCTGCATGATCGAGCCGGTCTGTTGCAGACTGGGAAACTGGGGCGCTCCCACAAAGGTCCGGGAGAGGGTTCCCATCAAGACGCTTTCCCAAGCCACTTCCTTCACCCGGACCCCTAATGATTCGGCGACTAATTCACCCGAGGCATCAAACAAACGCCCCTCCCAGCTCGATAGCCCCCCTCCAGCGTTGAATGCGGGGATCATCACCCGCTTCCGCGTATTGGTCGGCAGTTCAAGCGTCAACCGGCGCTTTTGGCCCGAACCGAGAGGGGTCCCTGAAATCTCGATCGTCCCGGTAAACGCCGGTCCATCGTTCATGATCTCGCAAGTGACCGGGAACCAGTTGACCTCCCGAACCACGCCGCCATACCCCGCAAAAACATCAAATTGGAGCCCACAGCCGATGGACGGACTCAACAACACCAGCGCAAGAGCCAGGCCCCTGAGGGCAGGGCTCCTGCTTCCGAGATTCTTCATCCCTTGCCTCATCCCGTTAGATCCTGATGGCCTCCATTCGGCCATCACGCCATCACGCCCGATTCTCCTCAAGCCGACTCAAGAGCCGCCGAATGCTTTTGCGGACCGAAGGGCCGTAACTCGATCCAAATAGATTAAAATGATTCAGTTGATGGTAAAGCAAGTAAAGATCTTTCCTCCGGTCAAACCCGGGATCCAAGGGCCACTCCGCAGCGTAGCCCTGGTAAAAGCCGGCACCAAACCCTCCAAACATTTCGATGATCCCGAATTCCGCCTCCCGATCTCCAAAATAAACCGCAGGATCGAAGATGAACGGTTGGCCGCCCCGGGTAAACCCGACATTCCCCGACCATAAATCCCCATGGAGCAGCGCCGGCAGGGGATCGTAGTCACCAAAGAATTCACCCAAAC
>DEAY01000272.1:440-3709 GCA_002348345.1 Verrucomicrobia bacterium UBA2970 | reverse complement strand
CGATCCTACCACGTCGAGTGAAAACAGAGGATTCACCCTTTCAAACCCAGCCTCCACCGTTGTTCTGTTCCTTACGTTTGGTTTCATGAAAGTTGTCGTTACGGGCGGAGCAGGCTATATCGGGTCAGCATGTGTTGAACGTCTCGTTCAACAAAACCATTCGGTGACGGTATTCGACAACCTCAGTGAAGGGCATCGCTCTGCAGTGCATCCTGGTGCCGCATTCATCGAAGGTTGCCTCAGTCAAGCCGACTCGATCCGTGAGTTAATTACCCGTCACGAACCCGAGGTCGTCATCCATTTTGCGGCCTCTGCACTGGTTGGCGAATCAATGACCCACCCGGGAAAGTATTTCTCCAATAACGTCGGCCATGGAATCAATCTCCTCAATGCCTGCGTTGAAGGAAGGGTCGGCAAACTCATTTTTTCCTCCACCTGCGCGACCTACGGCGCGCCGGCCCAGATTCCGTTGAAAGAAGAGGCCCCACAGAAGCCCATCAGCCCTTATGGTGAATCAAAGCTCATTTTCGAGAAAATGCTCCGGTGGTATCACCAGATTCACGGGCTCGATTATGTCGCTCTTCGGTATTTTAATGCCTGCGGAGCCACCCCCCGGTTTGGCGAACACCACCGGATCGAAACCCATCTCATTCCCAATCTCCTGAAAGTCGTTCTCGGCCAACGGGAATCTTGCTCCATTTTTGGCGTGGATTATCCCACGGCCGACGGCACCTGCATCCGTGACTACATCCACATTCTTGACCTCGCCGAGGCCCATATTCGCGCCGCCCAGAGTCCCCTTGTAGGATGCTACAACCTAGGCACGGGCCAAGGCTACAGCGTTCGGGAAGTGATCGCCGCATGCGAGGCGGTGACCGGCAAGTCGATCAAAATAATCGAAGAGGCTCGCCGGGATGGGGATCCCCCAGAACTGGTGGCCGCGCCTCATAGGATTCGGGAGGAACTCGAATGGGCTCCACGACTCACCGACCTCAATCAAATCGTTCAAACGGCTTGGGATTGGCACCAAGCCCATCCTGAAGGCTATCCCGATTAAGCTCACGCAACAGATCATCGCCCCCCATTTCAGCCCTCCAGGAATCTTCCTTTATCGCGTTCATGGAAACCCCACTCGCCCAAGCCCTCGGGCAAACCAATTTCGGGACAATCGATTGGATCATTGTCGGACTCTACCTGTCTCTCTCGATTATCATTGGATTGGCGGTCAAGAAATACGTCCGCAGCATGACCACCTACCTCGGCGCCGGTCGAGCCGTTGGCACCTGCCTAGGAATCGCAACCATGACTGGCACCGAGCTTGGACTGGTCACTGTGATGTACAACGCCCAAAAAGGATTTAGCGGAGGCTTCGCCGCGTTCCATATTGCCTTGGCGGCCGGCATCGTTACGTTCGTCGTCGGCATGACGGGCTTCATTGTCGGACGCCTTCGGAGTCTCAAAGTCTTGACCATTCCGGAGTTCTACGAACGCCGCTTTGACCGAAAGACGAGGATTCTCGGTGGCATCATGCTCACGCTGGGAGGTGTACTCAACATGGGACTTTTCCTCAGGGTTGGCTCCATGTTCGTGGTGGGCATCACCGGGCTTTCTGAGGATGGCACCATTCTGCCCATTGTCATGGCTTGCCTCCTCGGCCTCGTCTTGGTCTATACGGTACTCGGAGGAATGATCTCCGTGATCATCACAGACTACATCCAATTCGTTGTCCTCTCGGTGGGATTGTTGGTGGCGACTTATTTCTGCATCACCAATGTGGGGTGGCAGGAGGTGTTCGATACCGTCGCTGATCTCAAGGGTCCCTCAGGATTCAACCCGCTCCTTGAGGGCAGCGGCTTTGGCATCAGCTACGTCGTTTGGATGTTCTTTACCGCCGGACTGGTGAGTTGCGCGATCTGGCCGACGGCCGTGGCGCGGGCCTTGGCAATGGATTCGGTCGAGGCGGTCAAGCGACAGTACATGTGGTCGTCGGTCTCATTTATGATTCGGTTCTTGATTCCCTTCTTTTGGGGCACCTGCGCGTTTGTCTTTATCATGACCAAAGCGCCCGATCTCAAGCTGCTCTTCTTCCCCGAAGATCCCACCATGCAGCCTGTGAACAACCTCTACGCAATGCCCGTCTTTCTTGGACGAATCCTTCCTGCGGGGGTCATCGGGATCATCACCGCCGCCATGATTGCTGCGTTCATGTCCACCCACGACTCTTACCTTTTGTGTTGGAGTTCGGTCATCACCCAAGACATCATCGCGCCCCTCACGGGGGACAAAATGAAAACCCAAACGCGAATTCTGATCACCCGGATCCTGATCGTTCTGATTGGGTTTTACATCTTGTTCTGGGGACTCTTCTACGAGGGAAGCGAAGAGATCTGGGACTACATGGCGGTGACGGGAGCGATCTACTTTACCGGTGCATTTGCCCTTCTCTTGGGAGGACTCTACTGGAAACGCGCCAGTTCCACGGGGGCCTTCTTGGCACTCCTGACCGGGCTGACCGCTGTCCTGGGGCTCGATGTTGTCCAACGGTTGGTCGGCTTACAAAGACAAATCCCGGGCACTCAGGAATGGGAGCAAGTGGTCACCGGGGAATTCATCGGTTTGGCAACCGTGGTCCTCTCGCTCACCATGCTGGTGCTGGGATCCCTCTTGTTTCCCGACCAAAAACCAAGTCCCTCAAACGCTTCAACTCTTGTTTGATATGGAATCAGTCGAACTCTGGCAATGGATTTGGAAGGCGCTCTTCGTGTTGGCCTTGGTTGTGTTTGCAGCGATGTCCATCTGGGTGACCATCGGAGGGTTCCGCGATCTCAAATTGCTCGTTCGCCGCCTCAAGGAGAGTGAGGATGATCCATCAGATGGTTGAGACCCCTGACCCTGGTCAAGACCAGTGCCGCTGAAACTACCGCAACCTGAGCCCGCTTGGCCTCTGCCTACGCCTGAGCAGTTGAAAGTTCCTGACGGATCCGTTGAACCAATTGCTTTGGCGCAAAGGGTTTCGGAATCACCTCGCAAATCCCGAGGTCTTCCAAGCGATCCAAGTTCTCTTTAGAATCGATCCCCGTTGACACCAAGATCGGCATGGCGGGAGAAATACTATGGATCGCCTGGGAAAGCGCAGCTCCATCCATGTGGGGCATTCTCAAATCGGTGAGAACAAGATTGATGTCACGTGCTTGTTCACCAAACTTAACGATCGCCTGCGCCCCATCACTCGCGGTAATCACTTTAAATCTGTTTTTTCGATGAAGACA
>DEAY01000272.1:0-144 GCA_002348345.1 Verrucomicrobia bacterium UBA2970 | reverse complement strand
CACTCGCGGTAATCACTTTAAATCCGTTTTCCTCCAGAACCACTTGAGCAGCCTCAAGGGTGGGCTCTTCATCATCGACCAAGAGAATCGTTTTCGAATCATTACCGGTGCTGATTGAACTCACTGGTTCAAAGGAGTTCGAAT
>DEAY01000158.1 GCA_002348345.1 Verrucomicrobia bacterium UBA2970 | reverse complement strand
ATGACATAGTAGTTGAACGATTCTGGCTGCACGACTCCCGTGATACCCTCTCCCTCAAGGAGCCGATTCGGTGTCAGGATCAAATTGAACCCGAAGACCTGCCCTGTATGAGTCAGAGCATTATCAACCATACTCATCAACCAAACCCCCGTTCCGTTCTCACCGATGAAGTTGATCAAACTACCCGGACCGTCTGTGGGGAAGGATGGGATCACGTTCTCCAGATCATCGTAGGTGATATCGAGATCGCCAAAGGTTCCATCCGGGTTAAACAACGTATGATTATTCATGACCAGCGAGACGCCGTTATGACTCAGATTACCCAACAAATCTCCAATGTCCTCGTGGACCAGCGACAACTGCGCGATCGCACTTTGGACCGTCAAACCATTGAGGGGATTCCCCAAAACGAGGGTCAAGGCAGCTCCCGGCTCATTCGGGGACCCATCCGGAATAATCCCTTGGTTAAGAGGAGTGCCCCGAAGAACTCGATTCCCATTTTCATCCTCCTCATCAAACGGGTCCACTTGGGATATTCCAACGAATGCATACTGCCCCGCTTGATGATCCTCGGACTTCACCCCGACATAATAGACAACATCATCGCCGAGCGGTTGATTGGTGAGAATCACCACCTCACTGCCCCCGGGCGTTGTTGACCGAAACGAATTCCGAATCGCATTGTCGTTCAGATCTAGAAGCGTCTGGTCGCGCGAAACAAACAGGTCGACATCGGCTTCCAGATTCCGTGGACGACCCAGATTCGGCGGAAGAAACGTCACGAACGCCACATTGGGCCCGTTGGTGAAACCCACGTCGTTGGTCGAAGGCAGCGAATTGGTAAAGACATAAAACTGCCACTGGGGCAGCAATCCATTGGTCGTTCCTAGCAAGGGCGGATTGGCTCCGACTCGATCCGACAGACGCGGGATGCTGTTGGTAATCGAAACCAGGGCGGGAATTTCAACATACTCAAACTCCTCCTCTCCTTCGACGGGTTCTAGCTCAAACGGCGCTTCCACCTCCGGATTGTCCCCCGACGAAATAACCAAGGCGAAATCCTGAACCACACCATCGGGGTGATCCGTAACGGCATTCACATTCACCCTGCGAGCCACGACGGACACCACGTAGTTCGTCGACAAGGGAGGCGAGATGAACACATTCTCTACATTGTTGACATTATCGTGAATGGGAACCGAATTGGTGTTTGAAGCCGTCGTGAACAGTTCCCCCGGTCGGAAATGGTTTCCGTAAAAGATATCTCCTGAGACCGTGTTCGAGACGATGAGATCCAGATCGTTCACCAGCTTGATTCCTGCGGTCGGATTCCCCGGCGGATCGGTCCAAACGAGGGAAACCCGCAGCGGCAACGCCCGCGCCTCATTGGTGTTCAAGGTCAAATTCCAGCTTCGCTGCTCTCCCGTTGCCAAGGCATCCTCCACCGACTGATCAAAGAACTGCAGGGTCGCCTGCGATTCATCGCTTCCTGACTGAAACATGCTATCGGGAAGACTATTGGCGAGATTGACCGTACCCCATCCTTGGAAGTTGATCACGGGATCCACTTGAAAATCGTATAGTTCACTGGCGGTTCGGGATCCATTGATCAACAGCGCCTTCAACAGCGCCGGACTCGGATCATGATCGTTCTCTCTGAGAAACTCTTGAAAGAGAGCCAAAAGCCCCGTCACGGCCGGGGCCGCCATGCTGGTTCCGCTCTCAAATCGGTAATTAGGCGCCAAGCTTTCGTTCAAGGTTTTCAGTTCCTCAAAGTAGTCGTCGCTCTCCGTTTCCACGGCGATCTTGGTTTCGATGTCAAAGGATACCGGTTCATCGATCGGCGTCCCGATCGTATAGAAAAGGACCCCAGGTCCGATGGCGATGGGAGAGTCCTCGGCGTCATCCAGGGTGACTCGGTTGAACCCCACCAAATTGTTCGTGGTCGCCACCGTCCCATACTGCGCATAGATCGGCATTCGCGGAAACGAATCGGGAGAAGCCGCATTCGGGACCACGTTGATCTCAATCTCGGCTGTCCCCTCGCGGGCAAAAATCGTATAGGGAGTTAATTCGCCGGGAATGGCGGTTTGATTTGAGATCGTGTTGGGGGACACATCAAGAAACTGGCTGGGGGTGGTCCAGTTCGTGGCCGCCGTCGAGATGGTGAAGGCACCCGGCGCCACGACATCGGGTTTGAATCGCCCAAAATCCCCCTCGATTCCAATCCCCACATTTCCTCGCGCCGAGAAGGAAGCGATCTGAGTCGCACTATCGGTCGGCCCTTGGAAGACTCGTTCAGTAATCGGTTCCCGGTTGGTCAAAACCATCCCCATCTCGTTCGTCTTCACTTCGTCGATATAACCGGTGACCACCTCGTTCGTGATGAAGCGAAGACTCTCAAGTGCCCCGACGGTGATGACGTTCTTGGCTGTCCCCGGGGCTGAGATTGAGGCCGGTTCCCCACCCCGTCCTTCTTCGTTCCCGCTTCCCGTGTTGCCGGCGGCAAAAACGTAGAGAACGGGTTGGGATCCTTCCATTTCAGGGAGCGCATCCCGCACGGCCGCATCGTAGGAAGCCGCGCTTGTGTTGTATTCCCTGACGTTTTTGAGCGTCCAACTATTATTAGAAAGCAGCGCATTGGTCCGACTCTGCTCCACATAATTGTACTCCGCCGCCCGTTCCTGAAGGAAGGCGTCGGATACCAAGGGTCCCGTGATCAAATCAATGGGGAGGACATACAACTTTGACTTCGGCGCCATCCCGTGAAAGTTCGCGTTGGTGGGCGATCCGAAAACATTGGTCACCACCGGCGAGTTCGCCCCTGAACTTGCAATCGTCCCCGCAACATGGGTCCCGTGCCCATCATCATCTTGACGCGTTGCCCGTTCGTCTGAATCGACTCTTCCGACGAGGTCCGGATGGGTGCCGTCGACCCCGGTGTCGTTGACATTGACCAAGATCCCCTCTCCGGTGAGCTCGTGGAAGTTCGTGCTCACTGTATTGGTCAGCGAATCGTCAATCCCCAACCGCACCCGGGTCAAATCATTGGCAACCTGCCGCACGCCCATGCGCTCGACCGACAGCACTCCATCAAGGGAAGCGATCTCACTCAATAATCGCCGTTCGGTCTTGATGACAACGGTCTCTCCAAAGGGCGACCTGCCCTCGCCAACCCGCTCGGTGCCCATGTCCTGCAACGCGCGATACATGGACTCCTTCGCCTCCTGGAAAAGAGTGACTTGAAGCGTGACCCGGCCCGGAATATCCGCCTGGTGGACGGCAAACTCCAAGAGTGAGTCACTGAGTTTGAAGTAAGGATCAAACGGAAACACCGCCTGGGTGCCGCGAAACCGCTTTAGTTGCTGGGCCATCACCGGCGACATCCGCACAATCCAAGTGTTGTGGGGGACGTAGGCAATCTTCGAGACCCCCAATTGGCGTAACGAATCTTCATCAAAGACCTGTTCGAAGGGGCCCTTTGCCTGCAACAAATAACTCTCCGTGTCGGCACCCGCCCTCAAATGCTCTGGAATCGCGAGCGGCATTCCAATGGCGCTATCGATCAAGGCATTGTTCAGAAGAATCGCCGTATCCCGCCGTGAGAGCTCGCCGACCGTTTTCTTGGTATTCCGCAACCGATAGGGAAATCTCGGGTCAACGGAAACCGAAGGCATCGCCACCGAACGACGGGTCGACTGGGTAAAGTCGGATTGAAGTGTTCGATTGGCGATTCGAGTTTGTAACTGGAAGGCGGAGGATCCCAACCGGGGGAGGTGAATCTGACCATTGGTGATGACGATCTCCGGTTGAGTTTCGGGAACCGCCCGACGACCTTGAACGCGGTCCCCCCAAAGCCAGAAGAATACTCCCAAAGCCAGGAGCATCATGCTGATCAAAAACCAGGTTCCACTGGATAATCGCTTCATCAAATCACTCTATCACCAACTCGGATTTCAACCCGACGCCGATCCGACCGCATGAAGGAAGTTCCCTGAAACCCTACGTCTGAAAAGGTCTCGTGCGGCCAGCTCTTCCCTCGGACCCCTTAGATTAATCGGCCGGGATGACAATCTCGCTCTCAACCACCGAGGTCAGATTTGTCACACTCCCATCGAATCTCACGACTCGCTTGGCAACAAACTCCCCAGTGATTTGGTAATTCGTACAAATATTGAACAAATGAGGCGGTTCCGGTTCGGTCCGAAGGGACTGATCGGCCGGCCTCAAGGTTTGCCCATATGCGTAAATCGTGACGCGAGGTTCGTCTGCTTTCAATAAGGAAAGTACCTGTTGGGGAATCCGTTCCACCGCAAAGTCGTTGAGCCCTGCCTGACTCACGGAGGCGTCCGTCCAAGCAAGGAAGGGTGACTGCACCGTCAGGGCCGGCGTGGACAGAATATCTCCCAAGGATCGGAACCGACCTCCCGCAAATCGTGCCCGAGTCGCGTTAATGCCGTTGGTTCCATTAACGATTTGGGTCAGGGGCGATAGAGCAGGGTCATAGCCCGGCAATCCGTATACCCCTCCCGGCTGAACCGTTCGGGCCCGATACGCCGCTCCCTCCAATCCATCCAGATCTCGCAGACTAACGGCTGTCGGGCTAAGATTCGTCTGAACCGTCACCCCACTCAGTGCCGCCGACCACGCCGCCAATCCCGATTGGTTGACCGACAGCAGACCTCGGGAGGCATTGTCGTTCACGGCCGTCGTGAAATGCTCCAGAATCTTCCAATCGTTGGTGGGATGGGTCCCCGCGCTACCGGACCACCGAAACCAATTCAGCCGGGAGATCGCCAAATTGTTCACCTTCTCCGGTTCGCTGATCTCATTCGGATCGATATCCTGCACTTCATCACCGGTGTTCAAGTTGACGCTCAGGGTCTGGAACGGAGCACTCACACCGTCTGCCGGCAACCGAAGGCGATTGGGGTCCGGCAGATCATTCACCGTGAGCATGCGCCCGTTCCCATCGGTTCCGAGATAGGCTTTGAGATAAATCGTCTGCCATGGCGTCCCACGATGTACCCGGCCCAGCCAGCCAATGTTGGGGAATTTGTTGGTCGGAAATTGCCAATCGTCTGACTGCCGAACTAGGGGATCCTTATGAGCCATGTTATAGGAGAGCGGAGCCGCCCCCTGAATCGATGGCCATGGCCGATAGCGTCGATTCACGGCCCCGGGAGCTTCGCCGGGAATGCCGAAGTTGTGGAGATTCTGCACTGGAACCCGCTGTCCCGGCATGATGAACAGGGACTGACTCGAAAGCTGCTCATTATCCGTCAAATCTTCCACGGTGTAATGCACCAAGGGATCATTGGCCTGCCAGGT
>DEAY01000299.1 GCA_002348345.1 Verrucomicrobia bacterium UBA2970 | reverse complement strand
ACAACGCAAGTATGTCGAGTCCCTCCCGACTTACGCCCGCCAGTTCCTCAATCAGCTTCAAAAGCCCGATGTCGATTACATCGAGGGCCTTTCGCCCGCGATTGCCATCGAACAACGAACCGTCGCCATCAACCCCAGATCGACTATCGCAACCACGACCGAATTGTTCGATTTCTTGCGTCTCATTTATGCTCACATCGGACAACCCCACTGCCCTGATTCGGGACAACCGATTACCCAAAAGTCCACTTCCGATATCGTCGATGAGATTCTCAACCTCTCTCCTGGAACCCGAGTCATGCTCCTCGCACCGGTGGTGGTGAATCAAAAAGGGGAATTCCGGGACGTGCTCAATCGATTGAGCCGGGAGGGCTTCGTGCGGGCGCGAATCGACGGAGAATTCCTGGAACTCAACGGTCCCACCCGAATCCGATTGAATCCGAACCAGGCGCACCATATCGATGTCATCGTCGACCGCCTCGTGATCGACGACAAAATCCGCGTTCGACTCTCCGACTCCACCGAGACCGCTCTGCAGTGGGGCCAAGGAGTGGTGATCGCCCTACATCAAGCTCCGGGGACAAGCGCCCGGGATCAGTGGACCGAGTCATACCACTCGAACAAACTCTACAGTCCCGCCACCGGAAAGGTGTATGATCGCCTCTCACCACGCCATTTTTCATTCAATTCCCCTGCCGGCGCTTGCGAGGTTTGCCTGGGACTGGGTCAGATCCCTGAATTCGACCCCGACCTCATCGTACCGGATCGCAAGAAGTCATTGGGTTCCGGGGCGGTCGCTCCCTGGGCGAAAGGAAGCAAACGACTGAAGGAACATTATCGGAACCTCCTCGAAACACTCTCCAGCCATTTTGGAGTCAGCCTCGACACCCCGTTCGAACAACTTTCGGAAGCCTTTCAGACCACCCTCCTTCGAGGCACGTCTTCCTCCCCCGGAAACTCGGATTCCGACGCGTTCCGCTTCATCGGTGTCATTCCCTCCCTGGAGCAGATCTTCCAGGACGCCGACACCGAGGCGACCGCGCAGAAACTGAAGGCGTTCATGAGCGCAGAACAATGTCATGCATGCCATGGAAACCGCCTTCGCCCCGAGATTCTCGGCGTCCGTCTCGGCGCCAGCGTCGGTTCGGGATCTCCGGCGAAACTCGGGAGTCCTTCCCTGCCAGGGTTCTCGATTATGGACCTCTGTTCGATGACGATCCTGGAAGCATCGGAGTTCTTCTCACGCCTTGAACTTTCCCCCACCCAAGAAAAGATTGCCAGTGAACCCATCACCGAGATTCGCAATCGACTCCGTTTCCTCGAACAGGTCGGACTCGGTTATCTCAACCTCAATCGTGAGAGTGGCACCTTGAGCGGCGGCGAGGCCCAACGCATCCGGTTGGCCACTCAAATAGGCGCGGGGCTGATCGGCGTTCTCTACATCCTGGACGAACCCAGTATCGGACTCCATCAACGAGACAACGAACAACTCTTGGCCACCCTCCTTCACCTCCGTGATATGGGCAATTCCGTTCTGGTTGTGGAACATGACGAAGAGACCATTCGGCGGGCGGATTGGGTCGCCGATATCGGTCCAGGAGCCGGCCGCCACGGCGGTACCATTGTCGCCTCGGGAACCCCGGCCGAATTGCAAGCCAACCCGGAATCGCTCACCGGAAGGTATCTTTCCGGAGACTTCACCATTCAGCCCCCATCCAAACGGGCTCGCCCCGACCAGGATGACCTTTGGCTGGAAGTGCTGGGAGCCGAGGAGAACAACCTACGGTCAATTGATGTTCGATTCCCTCTGGAAACCTTCACCTGCGTGACCGGGGTCAGTGGGTCGGGCAAGAGCACACTGGTCAACGGCATTCTCAAGCGAGCGCTCACCAGCAAGTGGTACCAATCAAAAGAAAAACCCGGGTTGCACCGGGAGATTCGCGGTGAAGAGAATCTGGGAAAGATCGTCACGATTGACCAAACACCGCTCGGACGCACGCCCCGAAGCAATCCCGCCACCTACACCGGAATCTTTCAGCACATCCGCGATCTCTTCGCCAAGCTGCCGGCGGCCCGGGTCCGCGGTTTCGGCCCAAGCCGGTTTAGCTTCAATATCAAGGGGGGACGCTGCGAAAAATGCCAAGGGGACGGCGTCATTCGCATCGATATGCAGTTTCTTCCTCCTGTCTATGTTACCTGCGAAGCCTGCGAGGGAAAACGCTACAACCGGGAGACCCTTGAGATTTCATACAAGGGTAGAAACATCGCCGACGTTTTGGCGTTGACGGTCGATGAGGGGATCGCCTTTTTCCGCACGATCCCAAAGATTCGCGATATTTGCCAAACCCTGGCCGAAGTCGGACTGGGCTATCTGCAACTCGGCCAACAGGCAACCACCCTGAGCGGAGGCGAAGCACAGCGAGTGAAAATCGCCACGGAACTTTCCAAGAAATCTGGGGGCCGGACTCTTTATTTGATGGATGAGCCGACCACGGGGCTCCATTTTCACGATGTCGCCACTCTCCTGAGCGTTCTCTTTCGCCTCCGCGACGCCGGCAACACCCTCATCGTCATCGAGCATAATCTGGATGTCATCAAATGTGCGGACTGGGTCATTGATCTGGGGCCGGAGGGGGGGCATGGCGGCGGACGGATTGTGGCAACCGGAACCCCAGGCGAAATCGCCCGCATTCCCGAGAGCCATACAGGCCGATTCCTCGGGCAAGTCCTCGAGCGGGATCGTGAACAACGCCAACGGGATCGGGGGCCATCGACCTAATCCCTCGGGAAGCCCCATAAAGATCGCTGGAACAATGATGCTTCTTCCGGCATTCTCGGGACCGGAAGACATGCGACTTGGCTGGCTCACTGGATTGGTTCTTGGCTTGTGGATGCTGCCGCTGCTGGCGGCCACCCCGGAGGAAGAAATCGCCTTCAAAGCAGCCGTGCGTGCTTTCGAAGATCATTTCTACGACCGTGCCGAAGCGCAATTCATCGAGTTCTCCTCCCTTTACGCCAGTTCGGACCTGGCCTCTCAAGCCAAGGCCTTCGCGCTTCGGGCCCGAGCCCACGGCCAGGAGGAAAAGCAGCGACACGCCGAGGCCGCTGCCACCTTTCGCCAACTCCGTCTCGAGTTTCCCAACTCACCGAACCATCTCGAGTTTGTCGTCGGTGAAGCGTGGAATCGCTACCGCATCAAGGAACTCGACGAAGTGCTCGCGCTCCTTGACACCCCGGAGGGCCCCTTCCGATTAGCGGCCACCATTCGCCCCAACGATCCCATCGCCCTTCCCCTCGTCGTCTCGGGCCAACTCTTGCTGGCCCAATCCCATTTGGATCGCAACGATTACGCCTCGGCCAAAACGGCTCTCGATCAGGTCACTGACTGGGATCTTCGTTCGGAGTTCTCCTGGCGACGACGGATGATCCTCACCAAGATCCAACTCGCCAACAACGATTTGGAAATGGCCCGGCAAAACGCCAACGCATTGATGGACCTTGCCAACGCACTTGAAGTCAGGGAGTGGATCGGCGAGTCGGCTGCCATCCTGGGCGAGGTTCTGATCGCAAATCAACAGCCCGAAGCGGCGATCCTTGCCTACACGAAGAACCTCGCCCCGGACACCCCCGCCCTTCGTCGCCGAGATGCCTGGATCAAAATCATTGAGCTCAACCTCGAACAGCGGGATGCCCGAACGGTGATCACCCAGCTAGAGCAGTTCATCGCCGAGCGGCCCGATGACCCAGCGCTGGACATCGCCCTCCTCACCGTGGGTGAGCTCAACCTCCAACTTTACTACGAGGAGAATGCCAAACCCGAACGTCTCGATGAGGAAAACACGAACCGCCCCATGGACTATCTCAACGAATCGAGGCTGACGCTTGAACGATTGATCCAGGTTTTTCCGGAATCCCATCTCGTCCCAAAGGCCCAATATCATCGGGGATGGTGTTATTGGGAACTCAACGAATCGCAAGAGTCTGTCGCAGCCTTTCAATCGGCAGCGGCTCGACTCCCCAACAGCGAAGATGCCGCCATCGCTCAATTCAAGCTTGCCGATGGCTATTATGTTTTGGGGAGGCATCAGGATGCCCTCAACCACTACAAGCAGATCATCCAGACCTACAGTGACGACATTCGAATCCGAGAGTCCTTTCTGGATCAGGTCCTCTATCAAACCGTTCGCGCATCCATTGCCGCTAACGATCTCGAATCGGCCCGGGAAGCGGTCAAGAAACTCATCGCCTATTATCCCGATAATCTCCTGGCCAGCACCAGTCAGCTCCTCATCGGTCAGCACATGATTCATATCGATAAGGTTTCCGAGGCCCGAGGCGTGTTTTACGAGATGATTGAGCACTTCACCCAATTTCCCCTCAAGGCTGAAGTGGACTATGTCATTGCCTACTCCTTCGAATTAGAAGGGAATTGGGCAACGGCGGCGGCGCATTACCGGTCATGGATCGAACAGTATCCCGACCACGCCTCCCTGCCGAGAGCGGCCTATGCCACAGCCTGGTGCACCGGCCAACAAGGAAAAGAAGACGATGCCCTGGAACTCTATCGTGCCTACCTCAAAAACCATGAGGGACACGAATTGAATCCGGTGGCGCGACTCTGGATTGGCAATTACCATTTCAACCGCCAGAACTTCGAGGTCGCGGAACGGCAATACAACGCGATCCTTAAGCAACCTCACAGCCCGGAGGTCGCTCACCGGAGACGCGCCGCGCTGATGGCGGGAAGATCCAGTTTTCGCCGGGGCCAGTATCAGCGCTCGATTCGATATCTCACCGACCTGAGTGATGAAATCATCGAGGACGAAACGGTGGCAGCGAGTTTTAAAGCCCAGGTTGAGCTCAACCTGGGCGATGCATTGTTTGAAAGGGGCAAGCAAAGTACGCCGGTGAACCGAGAAGAAATCCGCAACGCCCAGTTTCGATTTTCACGTGCTTGTATCCAACACGCCGACAGCCGGCTCGCATCGATCGCCTTCGGCCGCTACGGCGACGCAAGCTACTTCCTTGAAGAGTATCCTCTGGCCATCCAGAACTATCAGCAAGTGATCACCTTGCCGGCATCCGACATCAGCCTTCGAAGTCAAGCCGAGGTGGCACTCGGCATGGTCTACGAGCGACAGGCTGAAATCGCGGCCACCCAGTCCCCCGAGTCCGGCAACAAGGTTCAGTCCGAAACCCTCATCAACCAGGCCCTCACCCATTATCTCAACATCGTCTATCTCACCAACATGCGAGAGGGCGAAACCCCGAATCCCTTCTGGTTGGAAGAAGCCGGGATTCGTGCGGGAGTACTGTTCGAAGCCCGGAATGACATCAACGCCGCGCTTCGACTCTATCGCCGATTGGCCGACCTCCTCCCCCCGAAAAAGGCGGCCTGGAACCGGCTCGGGGTCGCCCTTGAGAGCCGTCGGAGCCAATGAGCCACCTGGCCGCCCGGGACGTCTCAATCCGCCCTCGAAAAACTGACCTCCCCATTGGAGACATCGACTCTCACCGAGTCACCCGGACCGAATTCACCTTCGAGTAGCCGAAGCGCCAAGGGATCCAACACGAAGGATTGAAGCGTCCGCTTCAATGGCCGGGCGCCAAATTCAGGATGATAGCCTTCCTGAGCCAAATGCTCTCGAACGGCTGGCGTGAGGTCCAACTGCAATTGTTGGGATTCCAGTCGGGATTCCAGCAGACGGACCTGGATTTCCACAATCGAATCCAAATCCTCCCGGGAAAGCGGTTGAAATACGATGCGATCATCCACCCGATTCAAAAACTCAGGACGAAACAATTGCCTCAATTCAACATCGACCCTCTGGGTGAGTTCCTTCCGGGCCGTCTCGTTGAGAGGGCCTTTCTGGCAAGCATCATGAATCACGGTCGAGGCCACGTTACTCGTCATGATGATGACGGTGTTTCGAAAATCCACCGTCCTCCCCTGCCCATCCGTCAGCCGGCCGTCGTCCAACACCTGAAGCAGAATGTTGAAGACATCCGCGTGAGCCTTTTCGATTTCGTCAAACAAAATGACCGAGTAAGGCCGACGACGCACCGACTCACTCAACTGCCCTCCTTCTTCATAGCCCACATATCCGGGAGGGGCCCCGACGAGCCGGGCCACCGAGTGCTTTTCCATGTATTCGCTCATATCAATCCGAACCATCGACCGCTCGTCATCAAACAGGAAGGCCGCCAACGCCCTCGCCAATTCCGTTTTCCCCACCCCCGTCGGACCGAGGAAAATGAACGAACCAATGGGCCGGTCCGGATCCTGGAGCCCACTTCTCGCCCGCCGCACGGCATTGGAAACGGCCTCAATCGCAGCCGCTTGTCCGATCACCCGTTCGCGCAACCGGTTCTCCATCTGGACCAGTTTCTCGCGCTCTCCTTCCAACATCTTGCTGACCGGAATCCCGGTCCAAGATGCCACCACTTCCGCAATGTCCTCCTCCTCGACCTCCTCCGAGAGCAATCGGTCTCCGCTCGGCTGTTGCTGGAGCGCCTTCTCCGATTTCTCCAGCTTCTCTTCGAGACCCGGAATCGTTCCATACTGGATCTGGGCGGCGCGATTCAGATCCCCTCGCCGTTTCGCTTCCTCCATTTCCTGGCGGACCGCCTCGATCTCGCTTCCGATGACGGAGGCCGCATTGATGACCGCTTTTTCGTTCTGCCATCGACCTTTCAGCTCCGCAGCGGTTTCCTTGAGATCCGCTAACTCCTTTTCCAGCCGGAGCAACCGTTCCTTGGAGGCCGCATCCTTCTCTTTGCGAAGGGCGGTTTGCTCGATTTCGAGCTGAAGGATCTGCCGCTCCAGTTGGTCGAGTTCAGTCGGCACGGAATCCAATTCCATCCGAAGACGGGACGATGCCTCATCCATGAGATCCACCGCTTTGTCCGGTAGAAACCGATCGGTAATGTAGCGATGGGACAAGGTTGCGGCGGCGACGAGAGCGGCATCTTGAATACGAACGCCATGATGCACCTCATAGCGCTCCTTCAAGCCTCGAAGAATGGCAATCGTCGCTTCGAGACTTGGTTCGTCGACCTGAACAGGCTGAAACCGGCGCTCCAGGGCTGCATCCTTTTCGATGTATTTTCGGTATTCATCCAACGTCGTTGCCCCGATACACCTCAACTCGCCCCGGGCGAGCTGGGGCTTTAACATGTTCGCGGCATCCGCAGCGCCCTCGGTCTTTCCCGCTCCGACCAGCGTATGCAGCTCGTCGATGAAAAGGATGACTTGTCCTTCCTTAGCCGTCACCTCCCTTAAAAACGCCTTCAGACGGTCTTCGAATTCGCCCCGGTATTTGGCTCCCGCAATCATCGCTCCAAGATCCATGGCGACCAGCCGCTTGTTGCGGAGGGAATCGGGTACGTCACCCCTAATGATTCTCCGGGCCAACCCTTCGACAATCGCCGTCTTTCCCACCCCCGGCTCGCCGATCAAGACCGGGTTGTTCTTGGTTCGGCGAGACAACACCTGCATCACTCGCCGGATCTCATCGTCCCGACCGATCACCGGATCGATTTTCCCGCTGCGCGCCAACGCGGTCAGATCCTGACCGTATTTCTCCAACGCCTGGAATTTGTCTTCCGGATTGGGGTCTGTCACCCGATGAGCCCCCCGGACCTCAGCCAATGCCTTGATCAATGCCTCGTGCGTCACACCGCGCTCGCGGAGTTGCTTACCCACTTCGGTCTGATCCCCTTTGGCGATGGCCAACAGGAGGTGTTCGGTGCTGACATAGTCGTCCTTCAGTCTTTTGGCCTCGCTCTCCGCCTGGTGAAACACCGCACCGAGTTCCGAGCTCATGAACAACTTGCCGACGTCGGACACCTTCGGAAGACGCGCCAAGGCCGCCTCCAAAAAGCAGGTGGTTTCCGACAAATCCACTCCCAGTTTGCCCCATAGAGCCGGGGCCACGCCCTCGTCCTGATTCAGGAGATTCCAGAGCAGATGCACCGGTTGGATTTCCTGATTCGAATACTCACGCGCGATGGCTTCCAACCCGTGAACCGCCTCCTGCGCTTTTGCCGTGTATCGATCAAATTGCATGATTCCTTTCTTCGTTTCCAATTCTTCCAAGGCTCCAAACACCCGATATTGGGTGAAAATAAAGCCTGTTTTGCCCGCCCTCTGAACCTAAACTAGTTCTACGGATTTTAAATTACAAAAACTAATCAATGTTATCATTTACATCACGTATTCTAATATTGTTGCTATATTTGATCCTCCCATTCAATGAATCGGGCGCGGGAACACCGACCTTTGCCGAACTTCTGGGTTGGGGGGAGGACGAGGTGGTGGTGATCCTCCACGTCGATGACGTCGGAATGTCTCATTCGAGCAACGAAGGAGCCATCCAAGCGACGGAATCCGGAGTGGCGAGCTCGTTTGCGATCATGATGCCCTGTCCCTGGGTTCCCGAGATTGCAGCCTATCTCCAACAACATCCGGATTCTGACAGTGGACTCCATCTCACCCTCACCTCGGAATGGAAACGATACCGCTGGCCACCTTTGGCAGGCCCCAAGGTCCCGGGATTAATCGATCCCGAAGGATGCCTTTGGTCCTCCGTTCCCCAAGTCGTCACCCAGGCAACCCCTGAGGAAATCGACCTTGAGATTCGCGCTCAACTGGAACGGGCTCGAAAACTCAACCTCCCGGTCACCCATCTCGATTCCCACATGGGAACCCTTTTCGCCCGGCCCGATTATTTTGAAAAATATGCCCGACTCGGAATCGAGGAACAGATTCCCATTCTGGTCGCGGGTGGACACCTGACCCACACCCAGATTGAGAATCCCGGAGCGGCTGAGAGATTGCGCCACTGGATTCCCAAGATTTGGAATGCCGGACTGCCGGTCATCGATGACCTTCACACCTCGACCTACAATTGGCGACCCGGTGAAAAAGTCGATCGTCTTGTCGAATTGCTCGAAAACCTCAACCCCGGCATCACCGAAATCCTCTTCCACGCCTCCGATCCGAGCAACGTCTTCCCCCTGATCACCGGGTCCAGCGAATCTCGGCGCGCCGATTTAGAATCTCTTATGAGCCCGAGGGTTCGCCAAGCCATCGTCGACCAGAAGATTCATGTGACGACCTGGAAAGAACTCATGCGACGCCGAACGGCGCTGGGAGAATCCGATCTCGCCGCGCTCCAGGCAGGCCGATCAAAACAACACTGAGATGAGCAAGCAAATCGTCATTACAGGCGCGACCAAGGGATTGGGGAAAGCGATGACGGAGGAATTCATCCGTCAGGGCCACTCCGTTTACGGATGCGGCCGATCCGAATCGGCCGTCAACCATCTCTCCCAACAATACTCCGCGCCCAATGAATTCGAACAGGTGGATGTAAGCGACGAGGCCTCCGTTGCCCAATGGGCCGAGGGTGTCCTCTCGACCGGCATGACTCCCGACATCGTCCTCAACAACGCCGCACTCATCAACCGGAACGCCCCCCTCTGGAGAGTCCCCACCGGAGAGTTTTCCCAGGTGATTGACGTGAACATCAAGGGCGTCGTCCATGTCATTCGTTCCTTCCTACCCGCCATGATCGAAGTCGGCTCTGGCGTCATTGTCAACTTTAGCTCGGGATGGGGCCGTTCAACCAGTGCCGAGGTCGCCCCCTACTGCGCAACCAAATGGGCGATCGAGGGACTCACTCAAGCCCTCGCACAGGAACTTCCCGCAGGTCTGGCGGCCGTCCCGCTCAACCCCGGGATCATTCATACCGAAATGCTCCAAAGCTGTTTTGGAAGCGGCGCTGCCAACTATCCAGAACCCTCCGAATGGGCCAGACGGGCCGTGCCCTTCATTCTCGGTTTGGGGCCGGGAGACAACGGCCAATCACTCTCCGTCAGCTAACCCGTCGATCAGTCATCTGGAAACGGATGCCATGGGAACGGACGTCACCGTCACTCGGGTTTCAAACGAGAAAAGCCCGTTGAATACGAATCGCATCCGTTTTCCAAGATCCCTTGTCGGTTGCATGGATGGCAACGCCAAAGCCCATTCCAGGACCCTGCAAGGCCCGAAGGAATGCCCTCTTTCAACGGCCATCCTTACCCGCCGCCAAAGGCACGGTCAGGACGGCCGTAGCCGCTGCTACCGGATCCGCTCGTTCCGCGAGTGATTCTCGAATTGCCTCGATCGTTCGGTCCACTCGTCCTTTGAACAAAACGCGCGATTCCGACTTAACGACCACCGGCAGATCCAGGTCGAGCAAGGCGTCGGACAAGCGTAACTTGACCTCAGGCACATCCTCTGCACGCAGATGGATCGTCTGCCCCGAGATCCGGGCGCTGACACGACTTCGAGGGATCCCGTCCTTCCGATCAACCCCCAACCAATAAAACCGATCATGGATAACATCATCTTGAAGCCATTCAATTTGCTTGGGCCAGGTCACTCGGACATACCGCTTCATCCAAGGGAGCGCTTCCCGATCCCGACGTTTCATCCAATGGCCTGTATCGGGATAGATCTTTACCATGTGAGGATACCCTCCTGGGTCGTTCGATCGTAACCGCTTCAGTTCATCCCTCCATTCCGCCGCCTTTTCATTGCGGTTGTAGGCAGAATCATCCGCACCCATGAAGAGCGCGAACGGTAGGTTGCGAAGACCCGTTGGTTGAGTTTCGTTGGGATGCCCTGCCATCATGGCGACGGCGGCAAAGCGATCCGCCATCCGCGGGCCAAGTTGAAACACCCCGTCTCCCCCGGCGGAGTATCCCATCAAATAAACACGATTTGGATCCACACCGCGGCAAATCACAAAGGTCTCAATGAGCCGCTGAACCAATGGATCAATATGGTCTTGATGCCATAAGTTCCAGGTGTCCGTCGGCGCCCGCGGAGCCACATAGTAGCCCTCTTCCGGCTCATAAAGGGTGATCTGATTCGCCCATTGCCGGTCATTGACCGCGGGCGGCGCTCCCCCACCCCCATGGAGCGAAATCCACCCTCAGCAGTCGCTAAACAGATCAGAACGGTTGTTTGACAATATTTACCTATTTAATTTTCCGCTTACAAGTCCCTCAAGATCTAAACTTGTG
>DEAY01000474.1 GCA_002348345.1 Verrucomicrobia bacterium UBA2970 | reverse complement strand
TGATCCCTTCCCCCTCTCTGTCCCGACCCAACGAAGCCTCACCCTGCTCCAACATCATGGCCCCCGAGGTCCGGTCCAGCCTTTCCCCACGATCGGCTGGGCCTCAATGCTACCCCCGTTCCCCCCCCGTTCTCACGAACTCATCTCAAGTTCACTTAGAATCTCCGCTTGAAGTTGGCGGAGCCGTTTCGAGGAGATCGCCCCATCGGTCCCAAGCTCCTGGGCAAAAACAGATGTTTTGAACTCTTCGATCTGCCAACGAAAAACCTCGATTTTCTCCCGTAGCGTTCCACTCCCCAGAGGACACCGCTTGATCAACGGAATCCAGACTCCTTCAAACTCCTTCACCCGTTCATACTTGCTCGCATCCTTCGCGGGATTGACTCGAGCCCGCTCAGCCCGAATCTCAATGCGCCTTAGATATCGATGGACCGATCTCAGTCGACGGTAGGGGATGTGGAGGAGGAAATCCCGCGGAAGCAAGGAAAAGATCTCATCCTGCATTCCCGGATAGCCCGCACGATCTCTCAACAAAGCGAGGGCCAGTTCGATGATTTCGCCCAACTGCCCCATAAAGCAATGCGATAAGCCTTTGAGTTGTTCACCGGCCTCGTTGAGCTGGTCCTGGAACTTGGCCTTTTGAAGCGGAAGATAGGAAGACCTTCCAAACAAATGGTATTTGAGATGCTCCAGCGCGGTGTCGCGCAACCGCTCCACCGTTCCCCAAGAACGATACTCACTGGCCCATCGGTCCAGATCATGGAGGTCAGACGCAAGCCACCCCATCTCTCGATCCAACACGCGGGAACACAAGGTGATCCACGCCTCCGGAGTCCATCGCTCTGCATCCCCACGGGTTTTGAAAACTCGGAGACAAATCTCGTCCGCCTCCCAAATAAGGCCAGGATAGCCATATAAGGGCAATCCGCCCAACTCCGTTAGTAGGATCCGTTCCTCGAAATCGCCGAACTCCCAGGACCGAATTCCGTGACGCTCATAAGACGCCACCGTTTGTTCCCAATCACTGCTCTGAAGCGCGGCCCCCTCCTGACTAAGGTTTCGGGCAAAACCCGGCACGTCCCTTCCCCGATATACGATCTCCCCCCCTTCCGCCACCACTTCGACTCGGGTCCTCAGATAATCGGGAATCACCCCCTCTGCCAATTGATCCGAGGGCACTCGAACACCAAATCGTTCCAGAATTAGGTGCCGGATTGTCTCAACCAGCGACTCGGAGTTCGGCCTCAGTTCAGAAACGATCACGGGCACTTTCGGATCAAGGGGCATCAGTTGACGACGGATCGCCTTTGGGAGTCCCCAAAGAAAGCTTCGCACTTGCTCCTCACGGTATCCCGGCACGACCCAGTCGAGAGCGCCTGGGGCGAGGGCCGAAACCTGCTGCAACGGAACGGTCAAGGTCACGCCATCATGTTCACAACCGGGGGCATAATGATAGGTAAGCGGCAGGGTGTTTGAGGAAAAAGAAACCTCATCGGGAAACCGTGCCCCACTGATCGCTTCCATGTCGTCTCCCAACAACTCTCTCTCAGTGAGATGAAGGAACCGAGGATCCTCTCGTCGTCCCTGCTTGACCCGCCGGTCAAGCTCCGGAACAGAAGATACCCCACCAAGCCTCGAGAGATAGTAATCAAACACTTGATCGGTAATTCGAAGATGTCCTGTCCCTTGAATTCGACCTGCACAGGTCTCCAACTTGCTCACCAGGCGCCGATTGAACTCAATAAACTCATGCTGGCTTTCCAGCCCATCGCCAATGAGCGCCTCCCGAATGAAGATTTCGGTCGCAAGCTCGGGATCAATCCGCCCGAAGGCCACCCGCCGGTTGAACAACTCCAATCCGTTCAAGGAGACTCGTTCCTTGACGAGCACCCGCCCCGCCTTGGCATCCCAATGAGGATCTCGATAGCCAAATCGACAGACATGGTGTCCCAGATCGAGGACCCACTCGGGCTGAATCTTGGCCACCGTACGCAGGAACAGACGGGACGTTTCGACGACCTCACCCGCCATAATCCACTTCGGCTGTGTCAGCTTCTTTTCCGGAGAATTCTCGCGACGCTTCCGTCCCGTGGTTCGATTACGATCGAACAGGCTCGAAGATGGAAAAACCATTGCCTCTCGATTCGAGGTGGTTTTGTAGACATTGGGTTTCTCCCGAACCGCAATCTGGGAAAGGATGCCGGCAAGGATCGAGCGATGCACCCCCTGGAAATCGATCAAATTTGAGGAGGGGTGAGGAGATCCTTCGACGCCCAGGCTTTCTCGCAACTGGTTATGGATTTCCCGCCACTCACGCATCCTCAAGGAGGAGAGAAAGTTTCGGCGGCACCATTTTCGAACCTGGCTTTGTGACGGACTCCGGGCACGCTGCTGTTCAAATACTTCCCAAATTCGAAGCAGGGAAAGGTAGTCGGATTCGGGCACCTTGAATTGCCGGTGAGCCTGGTCCGCCAGGGTCGCCTCATCAGCGGGCCGATCCCGGGGATCCTGAATACTGAGTCCAGAGGCAATGATCAGCACCTCGGGGAGACATCCTTCTTCACGGGCTTGCAGCGCCATTCGCCCGATGGTCGGATCCACCTGCAACCGGGCGAGTTCCTCACCGAGCTCGGTCATCTCTCGGTCCGCCGTCAAAGCCCCCAATTCTTGAAGCAGTTGATACCCCCCGGTGATCGCTTTCGGATTCGGCGGATTAATGAAGGGAAAGGTTTCAATGTCCCCCAGATGAAACGCCTTCATCCGAAGGATGACCTCAGCCAGGTTGCACCGCTGAATCTCCGGCTGAGTGAAGCGTGGTCGCTCGTCGAAATCCTCCTCCGAGTATAGACGGATGCAAACTCCGTGATCCATCCGACCGGCCCGACCCTTGCGCTGATCGGCACTACTCTGCGCGACCGGTTCGATGGGAAGGCGTTTGGTCCGCGTTCTGGGGTTGTAACGACTCACTCGCGCCACGCCCGAATCGATGACATATCGAATCCCAGGAATCGTCAGTGAGGTCTCGGCAATGTTGGTCGAGATGACGATGCGACGTTTTCCTGTTGGGGAGAAGACGCGCCGTTGTTCCGCCGAAGAGAGCCGCCCGAAGAGGGGAATGATCTCGATCCGATCGGCAAAGCGACCCAAGAGTAAGTCTCGCGTCTCACGGATATCCCGTTCCCCGGGCATGAACACCAAGAGATCGCCTCCGCCCGAATCGTCCATGACGGTTTCCACCGCGCGAACCGCCGCCTCAACATAGTGGATCTCTCCCTCCTCATCATCGACGAGATGCTCAGGAGGCAAATATCGCACCTCGACCGGAAACAGTCTCCCCGAAACCTCGATGATCGGTGCGCCCCCAAACGCATGAGAAAACGCTTCGGCATCAATCGTCGCCGAGGTGATCACAACCCGGAGATCCGAGCGTTGGGACACAAGGGTTTTGAGATAGCCCAGAATGAAGTCGATATTCAGCGAGCGTTCATGGGCCTCGTCAATGACCAGGGTATCGTATTCAGACAACTGGCCGTCCCCTTGCATTTCGGCGAGAAGCATTCCATCGGTCATGAACTTGATATAGGCGTCCTTTGAGGTCTCGTCTTGGAATCGCACCTTACACCCCACCTCCCGGCCAAAGGTCACGCCCAGTTCCTCCGCCACTCGACGGGAAACCGACTGCGCCGCCACTCGACGGGGTTGGGTACAACCAATCTTCCCCTCAATCCCACGCAATCCATCGAGGCACATCTTGGGTAGTTGCGTGGTCTTTCCTGATCCGGTCTCCCCCACAACAATCACGACGGAGTGCTTCTGGATCGCCTCGACAATCTCCCGATGTTTGGCGGTGATGGGCAATTCCGGAGGATATGTCACCACGGGTCGGCGCGCCATCCGGGTGGCCCGTCGGTGGCTCGACCGCTCGGCCCTCTGCAAGAGTTGCTTCAACCGCCGACTTCGATCGGACCCTGAAGCATGCGAGCTAAGCACCCCCTCCAGTTGGTGACGAATGGATTTCCGATCTCGATACGAACATTCCTCGAGCAAGCGCTCGATCCGATCGGAAAGAAGCTCCTTGGCCACGGCCCGCTCCCTTATTCTCCCGGCGTCACCGATTCACGGACAACATCATAATGTCGATGCCGTCGTTGCGATGTTCGGACGACAAACCGGGGGGTTTTCGCGAACGATAACGCCAGTTGCTCCGCTCGAGCCCGATCGATCGGTCCACGATGCCCATGAAGCAGATACCGTAAAGTCAGTGCCTCCCCCTGGGAAAGTACCAAGCCTTCCTGCATTCCAAAGGAGGCGCCCATCCAGCCATCCCCCCGAACATGCCAATGGCACGGGTGGCGGGGATTGGCCGGATGATCGAAAACGGTGATCCCCTCATTCACCCACCTTCGGTCCTGACCGTCCCCGTCGGGCACCCGGCCGCTATAGTCCATCCACCGACTTCGCTTGCCAAATATCGCCGACTCTCCCACCCGCCCTTCGCTATCCGTGATGATCCCGCCTCCGAAATGGGTGGAGACCGACTTCGCCACTCTCACGGCGAGAAATCCAAAATTGGTTTTTCCCAGTTCTACCTGGGCCTTTCCCTTGGGCGGACGGAAGGTCGATTGAATCTCGAGAAGGACTTCCCCGTTTTCACCAGGACGCATGGCCGTTACCAAATCCTGCTCCAATACTTCCTTGCCATCTCCTCCATACCAGCCCAAGGCCACCGCCATCGTTGCCTGAGTCTCGCTGTCGTCAAAGGCATACCACTGTTTTTGCCGGACCCGGCCCTTGCCCTGGTCTGACCAAAAATCGATCCCGTCGATCCGATGATGGGCAAACCAAATCGATCGATGGTGATCGTGATCAGGGGCTCCTGGATGTCCGATTCGGGTGAGCGAGGCCCCGGAGGGACCAACAAAAGGAAAAAAATAAGGACGCGGCGAGTCGTTTCCAAAATGCCACCGAGTTCGCTCCACGCCATCCAGACAAACAGAAATCTGGTGTCCGGCCTGCGGAATCACTTCACACCGCCAGGGAGTGGATTCCGCCGTTCCCTTTCTCGAAAACGCACCGCTTCCTATCCCAAGCCACAACACTAAAATGATCCTCAACATATCCCACCCATCAACGTTGGAGCCTAAGCGCCATGTCCCAAAGGTCGAGTCCAATTCCGATGATTCCCCAAAGCCAACTTCCAAGAGAACCGTTTCAGCCCATCGAACCATGGCCCCAAGAGAGGCGATCACTCAGAATTCTCTGGCGACCCATCGCTGATTCACCCATTATTCCGGGGTTGAATCCTTCGATTGCATGAAGTGGACGCCTGTAGATAAGCGACGCCGATGGTTCGGCTTGCTTTATTTGATTCTGGCCATCGGAATGCTGGTCTGGGGCCAGACGCTGCTCAAACCCCATCTAAGGGGTCTCAGCTACCTTGTCTATTGGTTGGTTTGTTTCGGCCTCACGACCCTCGCGCTTCTCACCGCCGTTCTCGATCTATGGGTCGTACGATTGCGCCAGAGGAGGAGTGAAAAAGAGGCGGTGAAGCAGGCCCTTCGACCGACTCAAAACCAAGAGACAGCTTCCGGGCCGGACCGCCGTTCTTCGATTTAGGCCGCGTCCCAAATCCGGCATGATGTTCGCCCCGTCTCCCTCCCGCTTCTTCAACTTTCGTCATCTCACGGCTACCAGCCTCTGGCTCAGTGCGGCCCTTTTATTCTGGATTCAACCGCTCGTTGCCAAATTCCTACTGCCCATTGTCGGGGGCACACCGGCCGTCTGGCACACAGTGATCGTTTTCTTTCAGGCGACCGTCCTCCTGGGATACTGCTATGCCCACCTCCTCTCCACTTGTTGCCCGATCCGCCTCCAGTTCCCCCTCCACGCATCGCTCTTTCTCGTCGCCCTTATCTATCTCTCTTTGTCCCCTCAGGCTCCCCCGATCAAACTCAGCCAAAGCAGCACCGCCACAATGCCGCTCTTCCTGTGGTATTCCTTGTTCGTTCAGATTGGCCTTCCGTGTTTCATCATCAGTGCCACCGCTCCCCTTCTCCAAGCTTGGTATAGCCAGACCTCAATGCCGGATTCGAACGATCCCTTTTTTCTTTACCAATCAAGCAATCGAGGGAGTTTGATCGCCCTCCTATCCTTTCCGCTTCTCCTTGAATCAACGCTTCCTTTGGATATTCAGTATCGAAGTTGGTGGTTTGGCATGGTCGCGCTTGGGGGCTTGATCGGAGGCACGCAGGTTTTCAAACGACGCCTGCCCGCCCACTCCATAACGTTCACCGGCACAGCGAAAGAGCCGAACGACACGTCCCACCGAGGGATTCATCGCCGAGTGTGGTTTGGCCTCGCCTACCTCAGTTCCAGCCTGCTTCTTGCCACGACCCACTTCATCACGACGGAAGTCATCAACGCCCCGCTCACCGGAGTCCTCCCCTTGGCCCTCTTCCTGATCACTTACATTCTTGCTTTTGCCAAACAACCGATCGGGCTATGCCGGTGGTCGGGAACGGGAACCCTCCTGGCCACCATGGCCGTCACGTTTCAGTGGCTCGTCCACGCAACCGACCCCGCCTGGCTGGTCACATTGATTCATCTGACCTTGGTGTTTTTTGGCTGCCTTTTTCTCCATCATCGCCTGGCGCAACATCGCCCTTACCGCCAACACCTGACCCACTACTATCTCTGGATGTCCCTCGGAGGAGTGGCCGCCGGAATCACCCTCTCGATGCTTTGTCCGATCGTGTTCGACCAGGTATGGGAATATCCTCTCGTGATTGCTTCCCTCGCCCTCATGGCCGCGAACGCACAGACGGACAGGGCTGGCCCCCATCGAATCCCGATGATCGCGGCGGGAACCGCCATCACTCTCCCCCTCCTGCCGCGCTCCGGACTCATCACCCCACCCGGCCTCCCGGGGGGCGCTTCTCAGATCGCGCTTCTCGGTGCGGTAGTCGCCACCTATCTCACCAGTCGGACCCCTCGACTTCTTTCGGTCACCTTGCTGGCGTTGTTTGCGATCAGCGCCTGGCAAGGGGATGGTCACGGGAAAACAATTTTCACCGATCGTAATTTCTTTGGGGTCACCCGCGTCACCCTAGATGCAAACGGACTGAGCAAAGTACTGGTTCACGGCAATACCATCCATGGCCGGCAAGCGCTTGACCCCAGGGAGCAAGGGCTTCCGCTTTCCTACTACCACCAGGCGGGTCCCCTGCGCCGGATTTTCAAGCAATACGAAGCCAATGCTACCGTCCATCAAGTGGCGTTGATTGGGCTGGGTGCCGGGTCAGCGCTGGCCTACGGCAAGGCTCACCAAAAGTGGACCCTCTATGAGATTGATCCACTCATGATCCAGCTTGCCTCTGATTCCGACTATTTTACATTTCTCAGCCAAGCAAGGGTTGACGCCTGGCAAATCGAACAAGGCGATGCCCGCATCCAACTCCAATCTGCCAAACCCTCCGAATTCGATCTCATCGTCATCGATGCCTTCAGCTCAGACTCCATCCCCATCCACCTTCTGACCCATGAAGCCCTTGAACTCTACCTCAGCAAGCTCGATGAATCGGGCCTGCTGGCCTTTCATATCTCCAACCGAATCCTGGATCTTGGGCCGATTCTTGCCCGGCTGGCCGATCATTTGTCCCTCCACTCGCTTGCCTGGAATGATCCGCACGACGCTCCGAACCAAGGAAAAGATCCCTCTCACTGGGCTGTGTTGACTCGCGACGAAAACCATCTCAATCGACTCGCCAAGGACGAGCGATGGAAGCCCCTCTCTGCAAAAGCGGGGACCCGTCTGTGGACCGATCAGCGTTCCAACGTCCTCGAGGCGCTGCGAACCGAATAGCGGCCGTTGAGCTGGACCCAGGGCGAAACCCTGTTGCTCAACGCTTCCTCAAATCATAGCAGACCAGCTCTTGATCATTCCGAAGGTAGACCCTTTGATGGGCAAATGCAGGGTGAGACCATACCAGGTGGCGGCTTCCAACCAAGTGGGTGGGCTCGATCAGGAAGGTTCGTGAGCGTTCTTGATATCCTTGCGGTGACAGCTCGGCAACGATGAGCTCACCATGGTCGTTGGCGAGAAAAAACAATCCCGAGGGTTCATGTTTGATGGTGAACGAACTCGGCCATGAGGTTCCGCGTTTCCCCATCCGGTTCCTCGTCGGCTGATCCGTAGCCCAAATCCTCCGTCCGGTGGCCAACTCGACACAACGGTATTCTCCCCGGTGACCAGAGGCGTAAACATATCCGTCCTCAACCCATGCCGTATTGAGGACGCCTGCCACTCCGGTCTTGGCGTCCCCACGCCAAACTACCGAGGCTGAGAGTCCATCCGATGCAATCTCAATCACCCCTGAAACCCGGTTAAAGGCCATCAAGTAGAGTCGATTTCCGACGAGCCGCGGCATGCCGATCGACATGCCATAGGTCGGGGGAAACACCACACTCCACTGAACCGTCCCGTTTTCCGGTTCGATCCCGGAAACCCGCTGACTGTCCCAAGTCACCAACTGCCGCCTGCCGCTAATGGAATAAATCACCGGAGGACAATAACCGGGATCTTCCGCAGCACCCGCCCGCCAGCGTTCTCGGCCCGTCATCTTGTCAAACGCGACGACCGCTGAATCGAGCCCGCCTACCATGCAGATCAGCCGATCCTCATCCACCAACGGATGCGCGGCAAACCCCCAGTGATTCACCTTCGCCCCGTGGCTCTCTCGCAAATCAATCCCCCAAAGCTCTCGCCCATCCTTCATTGCCAGACACTTCAAATGCCCCTCGGCCCCAAGGGTGTAAACGCGGTCCCCATCAATCGTCGGACTGCAACGAGGCCCAATCGCATACGGAAACGCGGTGGTATAGCGACTTTCGTATTCGGTCACCCAGAGTGGCTTTCCGGTCGCTGCCTCGAAACAAAGCACCCGTTCCAACCCAGGGATCTCGACCCGGACAAAGTTGGGGTTGCCCCTTGGAGCTTGGTTTCTGTCGTAAGGCTCCGCCAAACGATCCATGATCACGACTTTGTCAGAGGCAACGGAAGGACTCGAGTATCCGCTCCCGATCTCCGCCCGCCACAGGAGTGGAGGGCCTTCTTCGGGAAAACGGGTCAAGACATCCGCCTCTCGCCAAACTCCATCCCGACTCGCTCCCAACCATTGCGGCCAATCATCCGCAAGGACGAGTCCCATCGTTGACACACTCACGCCCCAAATCACACCCCAGTTGATCATCGAACTCATAAAAAAGCCTCCATATAAACCCCAACCCTCAAGGATGAAACGGTGATTCGACCGGGGCCAACAACCCCTGACGCTCTCCCAAAAAACGAGTCCAACGCACCCCCATCATGGGGAAAGAAAGTCACTCGGGCACCCGTTCCCCAGAGCCACCCAACCCACCCCTTCCTGAACAAGCCCCGTCAACCCCTTTTCATTGCCCGCAACAAGCCGCCAACCCTCTGGATGAGGACCACCGACGGCAGACCGCTTCAACCGCCCCCTCATCAAGGTCCCGCTTCCCGAATCCGAAAGAACTGCATCGGCCGATCAGCGGGCAAGGGATCTTCCAATACAAACGGAGAATGGCTTGGAGAGAGACTCAAGACCGTGGTCCATTCCTGCAAGTCCACGCTTCGCTCCAGTCTCAAGGCACGACCGCTCCCTCCCGCGACGGTCAATACCAACTCGCCAACCCTCATGGCAATCTCCAACGAAAGCGGCTTCGGAAGTTGCCGCAAGACCTTCACCTCTTCGCCGGCAAACTCTCGTCCGGTTGTCCGATCACACAGGCCCGTCCAGAACTTACCCCGGGACCGCCTCGCATAGACCAGATAAGATGCCCCCTCACGGAATCCAAACCCGCAGAGAGCACCATCGCTCCCCGTCATCACAGCAATCGATTCCGCTCCTTCCACTCCTTTGAACACTTCCTCAGTCTGCAACTCCACGATCAACGGAGAAAACAAGTCCTCCGAGTCCGCTTCAACAATCGAGACCACCTTTCCGGCGAAGACCAGGTCAGCCTCCCCGGCAGCTTCCAAAGGCGGAGGCGGTGGCAGGCATGAACAAGCCTGACCCAACGACGTCAAGAGCAACGTCCCACCAACCATGCCGAACGCAACAAAAAGAATTCTCATATCCGATTCTCTCACGTTGATTCATTTCCAGGCTTCCACGGCCCTGAACCGTTCGGCGGGTTTGAGCTGACCGCCTCCCCCCGCCCACCAGACCAAACCGAACCGCTCGGCGTCGGGCCTCTCTACCAGAGAGCGACCTCCATCGGCACCGCAGCGGGATGCCTAACGTCCCAGGAACAAGGGCACGATATGGCGGTCGTAGAGATTCAACGTCACATTCTTGGCGATGGTCTCCTCACAACGCTCCAACAAGTCGAGATAACGATCACCCATTTGGGCGGCAATCTTGTATCCCACATGGAGGAGTTGCCGCATGTGAGCGTTGAACTCAGGGCACTCCGGCACATGACGAATCGCCGCCACCAGTTGGGCTGAACTCCATTCCCTTACTTCCGTCGCCGCGGGAAGTCGCTCCCGATCAATGTCAATCACCGCCGCATAAGGCGCGCACAGCGCCTCGACGTTGGCGATGGCCTCCGCGTAGATATCCTTCGCCAAGACCAAGCCCTCGCCATCGGCCTCGGCAAGGCCGATGATCTCTTCCAACCAAGTCGTCCCCGCCGTTTTGAGATGGAGTCCGGCTCCCGTGCGTTTGAGAGCCCGGTGAATCGGCGCATAGATGGAAAACTTATCACTTCCAGAATGGACACTCAGCTTCAAGTTAGCCGGCAAACCATACTTCTCGATCGCGAAGGCGATCACCGCCAAATCATCGTTGAACTCCTTCTCGAATTGAGAGACGTCTCCGACGTAGTCCACCCCTTTGTTGAAGCGCCCGGTAAACTTGGGCGCAATGGTTTGCAAGGGAATACCTTCGTCGGCCAGAGCGGCCAGAATGATCAGGAGCTCGGGGGGGGTTTGAGGGAGGTCCGTTTCATCCATGGAAACCTCCGGGACAAACGGAGCGCCCGATTTCCGATCGAGAATATGGCGATAAATTTGACCGGCGTCCTTGACCGCTTGAATGTATTTGGTCGCCACATCCATCACGTAGCCTTCGGTGGATTCAAACGGTTGTTCAATCCCGGGAATGGAAAGACTCCCCACCAGTTCCGGATGGGCGGCCACAAAATCGGTCACGGCACTCCCTTCCGGCGTGGCTCCGATGCCATCGGCCACGTCAATGGTGAAGAAATCGCTATGCGGCAAGAACCCCTCGACATTCCCCATGTTGATATGATCGGCATCGACATAATGCGACTTGCGCCATCCCAACGCCGCAACCGCCTCATCGGCCGCCCGCCGGACGCTTTCCGGATCAGAGCCGATGGTGGTATGCTCCCGATGCGATTTGTTCCAAACCGGCACCACTTCCACCCCTTCATTTATGGCTTGCAGGCAGCCCGCTAACTGGGCCTTCGCCTGGTGGGCGAATCGATCTCCGACTCCAAATGAATATTTTTCGATAGTCAACATAACCCGGTCAGCCGCCGACTTTCCCGATTCTGTCAGAAAAACACAAGCAAACACCGTCCTGAAGACGAAACCCACCCTCAAGCTATCGGTCCGTGTAAGCGGGCCGGCTCAACTTCGAAATCGCCATACCGGAGTCGCCCCCGCCGATGGCTCTTCTTCCCGAACCGAGGGAACCGTCTATCCCACCGCTCTGGGGAAGACGAGAGGGGAAGCTCGAGTGACCCCACCCGTTCCCTGATCACCGTTTCAGACCGTTCGACCATTCCTCTCCTTGAATCCAGATTCACCTTGTCCCTACACTGGACCCATGCAGGACGAAACGGAATTTCGAATCGAAAGGGACACGATGGGCGAGGTCAAGGTCCCCGCCCACCGTTATTGGGGTGCCCAGACCCAACGTTCTAAAGAAAACTTCCCGATTGGCGAGCAAGCGATGCCCAAAGAGATCATCAAGGCGTTTGCCATCCTCAAGAAGGCCGCGGCCCTTACCAACACAGACTGCGGCGTGCTCAATCCAGAAAAATCGGACCTGATCGCAAAGGCCTGTGACGAAATTCTCGAGGGCCGGTTGGACGACGAGTTTCCGCTCGTCGTCTGGCAAACCGGTTCCGGCACGCAGAGTAATATGAACGTCAACGAAGTCGTCGCCAACCGGGGGCACGTCATCCAGGGAGGCCAATTGGTCGACGAGACGAAAACTCTCCACCCCAACGACGATGTCAATAAGTCCCAGTCATCGAACGACACCTTTCCCACGGCCATGCATATCGCCGCCTACCAAATGCTCGTTGGAACGACCCTCCCCAAGATCACCGCCCTCCGCGATACCCTCGCCCAAAAGTCAAGGGCCTTCGACGACATCGTCAAGATTGGCCGCACCCATTTCATGGATGCAACCCCCTTGACACTGGGGCAGGAATTGTCCGGCTACGTCGCTCAGCTCGATCACGGCCTCCGCGCCCTCAAATCAACGCTCGGGCATCTCGCGGAACTGGCGCTCGGCGGCACGGCGGTGGGAACGGGATTGAATACCCCGCCCGGGTTTGCCACTAAAGTCGCGGAGAGGATCGCCGATCTAACCGGCCACCCGTTCATCACCGCCCCCAACAAATTCGAAGCGCTCGCCGCTCACGACGCTCTTGTGGAAACGAGCGGCGCCCTCAAGATGCTTGCAATCAGCCTCATGAAAATTGGCAATGATATCCGAATGCTGGCCTCCGGTCCCCGATGCGGCATCGGCGAGGTCATCATCCCGGCCAATGAACCAGGCTCCTCAATCATGCCCGGCAAGGTCAACCCCACTCAGTGCGAAGCCTTGACCATGGTCTGCGCCCAGGTCATTGGCAACGACACCGCCATCAACATCGGCGGAATGACCGGGCACTTCGAGCTCAATGTTTTTAAACCGGTGATGATCTTTAATCTGCTGATGGCCGCCCGAAACCTCGGTGATGCCTGCCAAGCGTTTAACGATCATTGCGCCATCGGAATCGAACCCAATCATCCCGAGATTGCCAAGAACCTGGACAATTCGCTTATGCTGGTCACAGCACTCAACCCCCACATCGGCTATGAAAACGCCGCCAAGATCGCCAAAAAAGCCCATCAAGATGGCACCACGTTGCGAGAAGCCGCCATTGACCTCGAGCTGGTTACTGATGAACAGTTTACCGAATGGGTCGACCCATCGAAGATGCTTGGAAGATCCCGTTCCCAGGCCTAAACGCATTCACCACCCCCCAATCACGCCACCTATTAAGACAACGAGATGAAAGCACGTGCCTTCATTGCCGCCCTTCTTTTTACCACCGGATCGCTCATGGCCGATGACTGGCCACAGTGGATGGGGCCCCAACGCGACAGCGTCTGGCGGGAGGATGGCATTGTCGACGCTTTTCCGGAAGGAGGCCTGCCCGTCAAGTGGCGGGTTCCCGTCGGCCTGGGCTACGGGGGGCCGGCCGTTGCCAACGGCAAGGTCTTCCTCATGGACTATCAGCAAACCTACGGTAAGGTTGAGAACCAGCCGGACGGTCGCCGCCTCTTGGATGGTGCTGAAAGAGTCCTCTGCCTCGACGCGCAAACCGGCAAACCGATTTGGGAGCACGTCTTCGAGCGACCTTACAACTTATCCTACCCCGGCGGCCCGAGGGTGACCCCCACCGTTGCCGATGACAAGGTCTACGCTTTGGGTGCCGAAGGCAACTTCTGGTGTCTCGACGCCGCCACAGGAGAGGTCATCTGGGCCAAAGACTATCGAAAGGACTACCGGCTCGACACGCCGATCTGGGGTTACTCGTCTCACCCCGTCGTCGACGGGGACACGGTTTACTGCATTGTCGGCGGCGAGGGAAGCACAGCCATCGCCTACGACAAGGATACCGGGCTAGAGAAATGGCGAGCGCTTTCCGCGCCGGAACCGGGATACGGAACCCCGAATCTCATTGATCATGCCGGACGAAAGCAATTGATCGTTTGGCATTCGCAATCGATCAACAGTCTGGATCCCGAAACCGGCAACGTTTTCTGGTCCATTCCCCTCAAGCCGGGTTTCAACATGGCCGTCATGACGCCCCGCCTGCATGGCGACTACCTCTTCGCCAGCGCGATCGGCTACGTCAGTGCGCTGATCAAACTCGATCCCAGCAAGCCTGCCGCCTCCATCGTTTGGCGGGGCACAACCCAAAACGCGGTCTACACCGTAAACGCCACCCCCTTCATCAAGGATGGCACCATTTTCGGCTGCAACGTTGAGACCAGTGATCTGATCGCGGTCAAGATGGACAATGCCGAACGCCTGTGGATGACCAAGCAACCGACCATCGGAGAGGGGAACAAGGCCCGCCACGGCACAGCGTTCATTGTTCGGCACGAGAACCGCTACGTTCTCTTCAACGAACAAGGAGACCTGATTCTCGCCAACCTCAGCCCGAAGGGCTATGAGGAGATCAGCCGATTTCACGTGCTCGACCCCACCAACGAGGCGTTTGGCCGACCCGTTGTTTGGAGTCATCCCGCCTTCGCCCAACGGTGCTGCTTCGCACGCAACGACAAGGAACTGGTGTGCGTTGATCTTGCCCGATAGAGAACCACCCCGACCGAGCGTGACCGGAAGAACCAATCCGACGGAGATCGGTTCGCCCTCGCCTCCTCGCTATGAAGACGAGTGATTGAAGCCCCTGGCAGACTTCGAGCCGGTCGCCCCTGTCCTATGAGCGTTGCGATGGCCTGAGCCACCTGGGCTCTGCGAACGGGTTTGACCATGCCTCAGCGGATACCGGCACCGGGACGCTACGTGGTAAAGAAAGGGTCAAAGATCCGGGCCATTATTTCCTCATCCATGCCCTCGCCATTGTCACAGACATCCAGTTGCAGATAGTTTCCGGGGCGAAGGTTCACGTCACGACGAGCCTCCTCGGTGCCAATCGAGACCCGATCCAGAGCAACCGTAATGTTGCCATCAAATTCACCCGAAGCCTGCCACGCGTTCGTGCAAAGATTCACCACCACCTGGCAAATCTGGTCCTGGTTGGCAATGACCTGAGGAAGATTCGAACCAATTGTAAAATTCAAGGAGACCGACGCCGGCAAGACCGCCCGCAGCATTCGCTCGGCATTCATGACAGATTCTTCAATGGACGTCAGTTCCCGGTTCGGCGCTTCTTTCCGGCTGAACATCGGTGTCGGAACTCAGTTCAACGAGGTCGATCCGCAAGCCATCAAGGTAACCGAGCTCACGGGCGAGATAGAGGATCTCATAACTCAGGGAAACACCGGTTCCCACCTTAAGCCTGGGTTCACCCTCTGACTGGCATCCCGTGAGCACCCACAGCGACAACAAGGGCAGGATCATCCAGGAAATAGACCGTCGCTGTTTCTTGCCAGCGACTTGGTTCGCTCTTTCGCGAGCATTCCTTTCTGAGACTGACCGAGGGTTCACGGAGCGTTCAGATCCAATCGATTAGTCTGGATCAACCAATCGAGGCTGGATTCGCTCCCTTCGGGATGGCACTGACCCGACTCACGGACGCTGGATCGGAAATCAAGAGGGCGTTTTATTCGGCAGAAGCCACCGGCCAGAACACCACTCGCTATCTCGCTCGAGAGAAGTGGCTCACGAGCTCAACGGACGAATTGGTGCCATCTTGATGGCGCTCGAGACGCTGCAGAATAACGATCCCGGCGAGAAAGAACTATTGCAGCTCATTGCGAACTCCGTCACCGAGATTCAGTCCGTCGCTAGCAATCTCCGCCACTTTGCCCGAGGCCAGCAGACAGAGCGGAAGGGCTTTTGCCTCTCGGAGATGACCGCCGGCGTCCAAAGAACCATCCAGGCACTGGTCCCGCCCACCGCCACCGTCGAATTCAAGGTGCCGCCGACTGAACTCGAACTACGAGGGGATCCCACTGAAATCGCTCAAATTCTTCTTCGGCTTTTCGGCTGCTGCATTCAAGCGCTCGAATCAAGCGACCGATTTCGATACGAGGCCAAAGCGTTCACCCTCTCACAAAATGACGCCCCCCGGGATGATTTGCCCATCGCCCCCGGCCGCTACGTCGAGATCCGCATCTCGGGAACCTTGGTCAGGGACGAGGTTCCCGGGCCCCAGTTAGGTTTGAACCTTTTTGTCGAGCCCAGCGGCAGACACCAGACCATGGAGCTCGGCCTCAAATACTGTCAGACCATTATCGCCGCCTACGGGGGATTCCTTGCGAGTCTGCAGAAACATGACTCTCGGGCCGGCTTCAGGGTTCTGATTCCCACCCAACCCGAGGAGAGAGGTAAATAATCCCCCCCCCTGCGGCCTCCCCCTCGCAGAAGGAGTCGATTTCTCTTCGTTGACGACGATCCATCCTACACCCGGCTGGCAAGCCGATTTCTTTCCCTCCCAGGGATCGAGATTCTCACCGCCGCTAACGGGGAGCAAGCCGTTCAGATCCTCAATCAACATCATTGTTCGATCGCCATCTTCGACCTCAATCTGGCGGGGACTTCCGGGCTGTCACTCATCAAGAAAGCAAGGCTCCTTGACCCGGCACTTCGAATCATTGTCATTACCGGGTTACTCTCACCCGATGACGAGACGACTCTCAATTCAATGAACCTCACGGCCATCCTGAGCAAACCTTTCAAAAAGGAAGCCCTTCAAAACGAGGTGTTGGCGCAACTCAAGGCCGGGAAGCGTCAATCAGACCAATCCCCGGGCGTTCATCCTGAACCGTGAGGCTTCCAGGTGCCGACAGGCTGAGCAGCGCCGCTGACGCC
Organism: Verrucomicrobia bacterium UBA2970; assembly: GCA_002348345.1. GTDB lineage: Bacteria > Verrucomicrobiota > Verrucomicrobiia > Limisphaerales > AAA164-E04 > UBA2970. Next base: position 3,009 of record DEAY01000474.1, on the reverse strand, counting down.
GCGGCCCTTGTCTCGGAGCCTCCCAGCGGCTCGCCTCGCCATCGGCCCCTCTCCAAGCACATGACCGGGCCGGCTCCCTGCGTCGCCATGCTCACGTCTTGATTTCCCGGAAGGAACTCCTTAGAACTCGCCCGTGAAGAAAACCAAATCGGTCGCACCGACTCAGAGCCTGCCGCAAGGGCTCAGGCGCTTCCTCTATCTCACCGCCGCTACCACGGGAGGGGTCATTCTCATCGTGGAGATTCTCGGAGCCAAGCTTCTCTCGCCTTTTTTCGGCACCTCCCACTTCGTCTGGACGGCCCAGATTGCCGTCACTTTGGTTTCTCTGGCGGCCGGCTACTACTTTGGCGGTTGGCTGGTGGATCGCTCCACCAATTTGAAACGGCTCTATTTCTGTATTCTTTTCGCGGGAGTCTACCTCTGCTTGGCGCTGGCCGTCCTACGGCCGATGGCCTTCTTTTGCTTAGACTTTCGTCTCGCCTTGGGTTCCGTCCTGGCTTCCCTCTTTCTTTTCTTTGTTCCGTTGACCCTCCTGGCGGTCACCGGACCCTTCGTGATCCGTGTCCTGACTCAGTCCGCCGAGACGGTTGGGGGGCAGGTCGGCCGCCTCTCGGCGGTGAGCACTGTGGGCAGTGTTCTGGGAACCCTTTTGGTGGGCTACGTCCTCATTCCCTTCGCTCCCAACACCGTCACCCTGTTCAGCTCAGCCATGGTCCTCTTTGCTCTGGTTGCCGCCTATTTTCTGATTTGGAACCGCCAGTCCCAAACCCTCGCTCCATCCGGAGTCGCCCTTCTTCTGGCAATCGCCACAGGCCTGATTGGGATCCGAATCGACGCCATCTCCGGCACTCGTGGCCTGAAGGAATTAGCGAGACGTAATTCCAACTTCGGCCTCATGCAAGTGCTTGAGTCGAAAGACGGCAGCAAGCGCTACTACTTGAATGACCTCCTGACCCAGAATATCTATGATCCCACGACGAAACAGAGCCTGACCGTTTTTACTTATATGCTTCACGACTTGGCCCATGCCTACACGGAGTCCATCGATACCGTATTGGGAATCGGTCTTGGAGTGGGAATCGTGCCACGTCAATTCGCCAACGAGGGTGCCGAGGTTGACGTCGTCGAAATCAACCCCAGGGTTGCCCGACTCGGAGAAGATTTCTTCGATTTCGACCCCTCCCAGGTCACGGTCCACATTGGGGACGGACGCCATTTCTTGAATGCCTCCCAAAAGACCTACGACGTCATTCTTCTCGATGCGTTCCTCGGAGACTCCTCGCCCTCGCATCTCATGACCGAAGAATGTTTTCAAGCGATGCAAAGCCGTCTCGCGGATCAGGGGGTGCTAGTCATCAACAGCTTCGGCTACTTTAGAGACGGGGAAGACTTTTTTGTCAGCTCGCTTGCCAAAACCCTCCGGTCGGTCTTTCGGTCGGTCAGAATCCACGACGGCGGACACGGAAACGTCTTTTTCGTGGCTTCGGATCGGGAAGTCCTTCAAGCTCCGAGAACACTCGATTTTTCTCATGTCCATCCGCTGATTCGATCTTCCGTAGAAGTCGCCTATCGCAATCTCGTGGACTCGAGCACCGACCGAGGCATGCGGCTCCGCGACGACTTCAATCCGGTCGAGTTCTATGACGCGGGCGTGCGAGAGGGCATTCGACGTCAACTTGCACTATCGATGCGAAACGACCGCTGAGTCCCAAGCTCCCTGAACCCGTTGCCATGTGGGATCATGCTCTCGTTCTCAGTCTTGTCACCCTCCTGATGCTGGCGGGGGTCCTGGGCAGCCTGATTCCGATCCTTCCCAGCACGCCGTTGGTGTTCCTCGGGGCCTTGACCCATTGGCTTTGTTTTCCTCACGAGAGCATCAGCCTGCCGGTTCTCGTGACCCTCGGTATCATGATGTTGATCTCGCTCGGACTCGATTTCTTCGCCGGTGTCATCGGCGCCAAGAAGCTTGGTGCCAGTTGGAGGGGAATGGTCGGAGTGATTCTCGGAGGACTCGCAGGCTTCTTCTTTGGTTTGCCCGGCCTGCTCGTGGGCCCATTTGCAGGGGCGATTCTCTTCGAAACCATCGGGGGATCCAGTTTCCAATCGGCGACCAAGGCGGGACTGGGTGCCGTCCTGGGGATTCTTGCCGGTGCCATCGGTCGATTCGCCTTCGCGGTGGCAATGAGCGGGATGTTCTTGATTAATCTCGTCTATCGACAGTTCTCAGGCAGCCCTTAAAAAGGGCTGGCTCGAGGGTTCCTTTTCTAACACCTTCGATCGGTCCGCCACTCCTCAAAACCAAGGACCGAAGAATGTTGCTGCCCTCGAGGTCGGATTGTAGCCGGGCCTCCCCAATCAATTGAGGATCCCATGGGCCAATTCTGCTTCTCAAGCGTTCCGGGGTCCACTAAGGTCCCGCCCAAAATCCCAACCCTTCCATGAACCAAGATTCTGACATTCGCCCGGTTGAAGCACCAAAGCGCCTGCTCTCCCTCGACGCCTTACGCGGGTTTGACATGTTTTGGATTGTTGGCGCTGAGGCCTTTGTCAACGCGCTCACCCATTTGAGCGGCCACCAATGGGCCAGGGGTTTGGCCGCACAACTCAGCCATCGAGAATGGGAGGGATTTACCTTCTACGATCTGATTTTCCCACTCTTCGTGTTCATCGTTGGCGTCTCAATCGTCTTTTCCCTGGAGAACTCCCTCCAACGGAAGGGCCTTGGCGGGACCTTGCGACGAATCTTCCTCCGCGCCACTCTGCTCTACCTGATTGGAATCTTCTACTATGGTGGAATCGCCGAGGGCTTCGACCGGGTGCGACTCCTCGGAGTCCTCCAACGGATTGCTCTCTGTTATTTGTTCGCAAGCCTGGCGTTTTGCTTCCTCCAGACCAGGGGTCGGATCGTGCTGTGCCTTGTTCTGCTCGGCGGTTACTGGGCAATGATGACCCTGATTCCGGTGCCGGGGCACGGTGCGGGCAACTTCGCAGAGGGAAAAAATCTGGCAA